>JADDPM010000032.1 GCA_016781885.1 Rubrobacter sp. | reverse complement strand
CCTCTTCACAAGGTCTGCGGCGGGCGTGGCGAGAGGATCGCGACGGGTAGTTTTCCTCTTCCGGCCGCGCATGCAGCCTCGCAGTCCAGCTCCTCTCATCAGCCGGGCCACCCGCCGCCGGCCGCATCGAACGTCCAGAGCACGCAACTGGGCGTGCACCCGCGGGTAGCCGTAGGTCTCTCTGCTCTTCTGGTGAACCTCGCGGATCTTCTGGAGAAGGACCGCGTCTTGGCGGCTCCTCTTCGAAGGCGGCCTCATCTTCCACGCGTAGTAGCCGCTCTTGGAGACCCCGAGCATCCTGCACAACAACGACACCGGGAAATGCGCCTTCTCCGCGTCGATGAACCTAAAGCGGCTCATCGACCCCCGATCTGTTCCCTGGCGAAGAAGGCAGCCGCTTTTCGCAGGATCTCTTTCTCCTGGCGCAGGACCTTATTCTCGCGGCGCAAGCGCCTGAGATCTTCGCGTTCCTGTGTGGTGAGCCCCTCGCGCCGCCCGGCGTCTATCTCGTCTTGCTTTACCCAATTGCCCAGCGTCTGGGCGCGGACGCCTAGCTCCCCCGAGCCACTTTCGGGATCGGGCGCTCTACGACGTCGGAGGCGCGCACCAAGCGGATGGCTTCGCGGCGGAACTCAGGTGGGTATGGTGGTCTTGTTCTCGGCACCTCTTCTCCTTTTTGCGCGAACCTCTTTAGCCAAGTCTCTCCCAGTCCACCAAACCGTAGCAAGACCAGGAGTCGGAGTCCTCGCCGAAGTCGCCAGCGAGGACATCTTTGGAAAGGTAGATCCCGTTTCCAAAACCGAACAGGTCATTCTGGACTATGCCCGCGACCGTATACTCCTTCGTCCCTTTGAGCCCCGGAAGCTCGATCGTGGAACCCACCGTAAGACCGCGTTTCTCGGCGAGCTGTGGTCCGACGAGCGCGCCGCCTTTTTCGAGCTCCGAGAAGGCGTCGGGCGGCGTGGCTTCGGCGTAGTTGAGGCGAAAGATGCTTGGGTACCGCTCGTCTACCCCGAAGACGACGCTGACCTCGTCACCGCTCCGCCGGAAGGTAGAGGCGATGCCGCTCGTCTTCTCAACACCTGGGACCTTACTTATCTCTTCTTCGAGCTCGGGGGAGAAGGTCGCTTCGAAGTTGCCGTTCGCGGGTTGGACTACGAAGTCGCTGCCAAGGGAGCCTTCGAGGTAGTCCCGGATCGAGCCGAGCACGCTACCTCCCAGAGCGCTGAACGCGACGACGAGCGAGATCCCGACCATCAGCGCCGACGCGGTGAGCGCTGTCCTACCCCTGTTGCGCGTGGCGTTCGTCGCCGCCATCTTCCCCTCGACCCCGAAGAAGAGGCGTAGAACGGGCGAGAAGAGCGCCGCGAGCGGCCGGACGAGAGCGGGTATCACGAGCGAGACCCCGAGGAACGTCCCCACGACCCCAGCTATCCCCGAGGCGTAGACTACCCCGTCCAACGACGTGGAGAGGTTCTTCGCCAGGTAGTAAGTCCATGGCGTACCCGCCGCGACGAGCAGCAGTCCCAGGATGGTCGCACGTTGCGAGTCCCTTCCTGTCTTCGCCTGGCTGACGCTCGTGGTTCCGGTCCTGGTTCGCATCGCCTCCACAGGGCTCACGCGCCCCGCGCGCAGGGCTGGGTAGAGAGCGGCTACCGTGGTTATGAGGATGCCAACGATTACCGCGGAGACGAGGGCGAAGGGGGAGAGGATCAGCTCCGTGATCTCGAGCCGGAAAGCTCTACCGAAGAGGTACACGAGCCCTTTTGCCATCCCGTAACCGAGCAGTGTCCCGAGGACGGAGCCGGCGAGACCTAGCACGAGCGCCTCGAACATCACGGAGCGCGCGATCATGGCGCGCGTCGCCCCTAGAGCCCGCAGCCTCCCGAGCTCTCGCGTCCTCTCCAGGACGGTCATCGAGAGGGCGTTGAAGACCAGGAACGCGCCGACGAAGAGCGCGGTCCTGGCGAAGAAGAGAACGCTATCTGGAAGCTCTGGAACTGCGCGCCGGCCTGCGCCGTGCGCGTCTCGGAGCGCTCCGCCCGCAGCCCCTCCCCGAGCACCCCGGCGAGGCTCTCCTGAAGGTCATCCACCGCACCGTCGTCCGTCGCCTCGACGGCGATGCCGGTGATGTTGCCGGGTTCGTCGAAGACCTCCTGCGCGTAGGGCAGCGGCGTCAGCCCGAACGCCAGCCCGCCGAACGAGCTTCCGGGTATCCGCAGAAGACCTACGACCTCCATCTCCGCTGGGCCCTCTGACGTCCCTATGTTTACCGTGTCCCCGACTCCGAGCCCAGCCGCTTCGGCGGCGCCCTCATCCAGGGCGACCTCCGCATCCTCCTCCGGGTAGCGGCCCTCCGCGAGCTCGAAGTCCGTAGCCAGAGCCGCCGTCTCGGGCTCGACCCAAGGACGCGCAAGTTTTTGACCTGCGGCATCCCGTTCTCGTCCCGTTCCGGGAGGAGGAGCGAGGCCGGCTGGGAGAGCCGGGGGGCAGCAAACTGAACCTCCGGGATACCGCGCACCTCCTCGACGGCCCCCTCGTCGAATGGCCCGTTGCCGCCCGCCGCCGTAACGGTCAGGTCGGCGGCGCCGAAGGCGCGGGAGAAGAGGTTGCCAAAGGCGCCCGCCATCGTCTCCGAAAGGGTTAAGACGCCGAAGACGATCCCGACCCCGAGCACTATGCCGATTGCGGTGAGCAGCGTGCGCTGGACGCGGGTACGCAGGTTTCGCAGGGAGAGGCCGGAGAAACGCCTGAGCTTCATCGTTGATCGAGTCTAACCTATCATGATTGACCGGTATCGAGCCTCACCCTACACCTGCGGGTGGTTACGGGTAGATATCCAGCAGCGTATGGGGGACGGGATGGAGCGCGGCGGGATGGAACATGGTGGGGCCGGTCGAAAGGACAGGCATTCGCGCATGGGGATCGCATCGTCAGTGAGAGCCGTACTGTCGATCATCGCGATCGTGCTCTTCTTCGTCGTTAGCGTCTCGGTGGCGTCGTCCGAGATCGGGAACGACCCTCAGAGCTTCGATCCCAACAGCATCGACGAGAGTGCAACGCTGGCTACGACCTTCGCCTTCCTCGGGCTGGGGCTTATAGGCAGCGTGCTACTGACGGTCATCGGCTTCGGGATCAGGGTGGCCGGTCTTATACAACGTCGCCGCAAGAGGCTCTTTGCAATTCTAGGGACGATCTTAAACGGGCTCGTCGTGTCGGCGTCCTCGCGCTGTTTGCGCTGGGCTTCGCCCTCGACGGCGCGTAGCGACGTTAGCCACCATGAGTTGCAGAGCGCGACGACGAACGGCGAAGGCTGCTCGAGAGTAAGTCCGCCTGGTTCCTCATACCTATCCACACTGGCGTCGCGTTGCTACTTGCGACCGCACGGACTTTGTACCTGATCTCGCTACCTGTAGATAGGGGTTTGGCGGTCATGGTGTAGATTGGGCTGGCGATCGCTCTGTCCGTGCTCGTGATCCTCTCCGGCTTCGGGTTGGTAGTGTTGTGTTAGTCGGACCGCGACAGGTTCTTTGCTGTATTCGGGACGGTGCTCGACGGCTTAATCCTGTTGGCCTTACCACTCTAGTTAACCTGCAGACTCCAGGGTCTTGATGCGCTCGAAGATCTCATCCGCGTCCGGGCTGGTCGCCTCATCAACGACGCGCCCGTCGGCCAGGAAGATGACCCGGTCGGCGACGGCGGCGGCGCGGGGGTCGTGGGTGACCATGACGACGGTCTGGCCGTAGCGGGCGGCCGACTCGCGCAGGAGGTCCAGGACGCCGGCCCCGGTCTTCGAGTCCAGGTTCCCGGTCGGCTCGTCGGCGAGGACGATGTCGGGGTTGCGGATGAGGGCGCGCGCTATCGCCACGCGCTGCTGCTCGCCGCCGGAGAGCTCGTCTGGCCGGTGCCCGCGCCTCTCTTCGAGACCGACGAGGGAGAGGAGGTCGTCCAGGCGCTCCTCATGAAGAACGACCTTCTCGCCGGAGATCAGGACCGGCAGCATCACGTTCTCCTCGGCGGTGAGCGTCGGGATCAGGTTGAAGAACTGGAAGACGAATCCCATTCGCGCTCGCCGCAAGAGCGTCAGCTCCCTGTCCGATAGGCCCGAGAGGTCGGTCTCCCCGATGACCACCCGCCCCGATGTTGGCTCCTCCAGCGTTCCAAGGATGTGCAGCAGCGTGCTCTTCCCCGAGCCCGATGGCCCCATGATCGCCGCGAACTCCCCCGCGCTAAACCCCAAAGTGACGCCCTTTAGCGCCCGCACCGCCGTCGGCCCCGACCCGTAGACCTTCTCCAGACTCTCGACGCTGACTAGCTTCTTTCTCACCCCGGCGTGCACGCGAGGAGTATAACCCCGGGCGTAACGGCGGTTTGTAACCAGCCTCCCCGGTTGGTACACTTGATGAGCAAATTCCATAAGCCCCTGCTCGCCAGGCGGAGCCTTCCGTTGGTGGCGAGCCGTAAGAGACCGGAGGAGGCACGAGATAGATACTTACGAGGCCATGCTCATAGTTATTCCCGAGCTCGACGAGGAGCAGGTCGAGAGCACCGTCGGGCGTTTTCGGACCATTATCGAGCGGACAGGCGGCGAGGTCGGCGAGGTGAACAACTGGGGCCGGCGAAAGCTGGCGTATGAGATCGACCACCGCGCCGACGGCTTCTACTACGTCATGGAGTTCACCGTGGGCGAGCGGACGCTCACCGAGCTAAAGCGCATCCTGCGCGTCTCGGACGACATCTTGCGGCACATCATCGTGAAGCTACCGCCGTCGTACGCCCACAAGCCGCTGCTCGAGGAGCCGGTCGAGGCTTCGGCCTAAAGAGGCTTGAATAAGAGAGAGGAGTTTAGATGGGCGCCAGGAGAAGGAGTGGAGGGTCGCGCCGTGAGCGGCCGGTCAAGGCCAAGCCGTGCGTGTTCCACAAGGAAGACATAGCTTACGTGGACTACAAGGACTACAACATGCTCCGCAGGTTCATCTCGGACCGCGGCAAGATCCGGGCTCGCAGGGTGACGGGTCTCTGTCCGCAGCACCAGCGCGAGGCGGCGGTCGCCATAAAGCGGGCGCGCGAGATGGCGCTTCTGCCCTACGTGGCCGGGCGATAGGGAGGAGCTAGTCATGCAGGTAATCCTCAAGCAGGACGTCGATAAGATCGGGCAGCGCGGTGAGATCGTGGACGTGAGCCGCGGCTACGTCCGCAACTTCCTCGTGCCGCGCGGCCTCGCCGAGATGGCGACCCCTAGCAGGCTCGAAGAGGTCCGCCGCGAGATGGAGGAGGCCGAGGAGCGCGACCGGCGCATGGCCGAGCGGGCAGGCGAGGTCGCCGCGACGTTGAACAAGAGCGTCATCACCATCGAGGCGCGTACCGGCGAGGACGAGCGCCTCTTCGGCTCCGTGACCGCCGCGAACATCGCCTCCGCAATCGAGAAGGCCCGCGGCGTTCGCGTCGACCGCCGCCGCGTCAGGCTCGACGAGCCGATAAAGTCACTCGGTACGCACCAGGTCCCGATCCAGGTCCATGGCGATGTCGAGGCGAACGTCAAAGTTATCGTCGTTCCGAAGCTGTAGCTGAAGCACAGCTTTAGTAGTAACCTTAACTACAGCCTCAAGGGCTCCGTCTTGTAACGGGGCCCTTTCTGTTGCATCCTGTCCGGCATGGAGAGTAGGGGGAGGATCCGGAGCGTACCGACGGGGGCCGAGGCTACCCGCGTCCCCCCGAACGACCTCGACGCCGAGCGCGCCGTAATAGGGGCGATGCTCGTCTCCGAGGCGGCCGTCTCGGTCGTAGGAGAGACTTTAGCCGCCCAAGACTTCTACTCCGAGACGCACCGGGTGTTGTATGGGGCGATGATGCGTCTCTACTCGCGCGGCGAGCCGATAGATCAACTCACCCTCACCAACGAGTTGCGGGGATTGGGTGAACTCGACCGGATTGGGGGGCGCTCCTACGTCTTCCGGCTCGTCGAGAGCGTCCCGACGGCGGCAAACGCCGCCAGGTACGCCGAGATCGTGCGTGGCAAGGCCCTACTCCGGGCCGTCATAGACGCCGGCAGCCGCATACAGCAAGAGGCCTTCGAAGAGCCCGACGACGTGATGCATGCCCTGGACGCCGCCGAGCAGCTCATCTACGGCGTCTCCAACCGCCAGCTAAAAGAGCACCTCTCGCCCGTCTCCGAGCTCGCGCCAGGTACCCTGGAGATGATACAGCGCCTCTACGAGCAAGAGGGCGAGGTCACCGGCGTCGAGTCCGGTTTCGAAGACCTCGACCGCCTCACCACCGGCCTCCACAAGAGCGACCTCGTCATACTCGCGGCGAGACCGGCGATGGGCAAAACCGCGTTCGCTTTGAATGCGATCTGGCACGCGGCCGGCGTAAAGAAGTTGCCGGTGGCTATCTTCTCGCTGGAGATGAGCAAGGAGCAGCTCGTGCAGCGGCTCATCTCGCAGACAACGCGGATCAGGACGCAGGACTTGCGGAGCGGCAACGTGAAGGCCGAGGACTGGCCCAAGCTCGTGCGCGGGGTGGCGGAGGTGAGCCGGGCTCCTATCTGGATAGACGATAGCGCCGGCATAACCCTCATAGAGATGCGGGCAAAAGTCCGGCGTCTGGCGAGCCGTCTCAGCGCCCAGGCGAGCGATGGGAACGGGGTTCCGCTCTCGATGGTGGTCATAGATTACCTGCAGCTCATGATGGGCGGCAACCGCGAGAACCGCCAGCAGGAGATAGCGGAGATCAGCCGCGGCCTAAAGGTTCTCGCGCGCGATCTCAACGTCCCCGTCCTCGCCATCGCCCAGCTCAGTCGCGCCGTCGAGCAGCGCCACGACAAGCGGCCGTTGCTCTCGGACCTCAGAGACAGCGGAAGTATCGAGCAAGACGCGGATATGGTGATGTTCCTCTACCGTGACGAGTACTACAACCCTGACTCAGACGACAAGGGCGTCGCCGAGGTCATCATCGGCAAGCACCGCAACGGACCCACCGGCAAGGTACAGCTCGCCTGGTTGGAGCAGTACACCAAGTTCGCCTCCCTCGCCCGCCGCTAAAGCTTTCTCTCTCGCGTGCCGATAATGTACGAGTAACGTTACGCAAAAATCGGAGAGTCAGATGTTTACGCGCCGCGCGGTGATCTTTGCAGCCCTGACCGTACTGCTCCTCGCTGTCGCCGGTGTGACCTTCGCCCAGGAGGGTGTCTTCAACAGCCAGCAGCCGGAGGACACCACCACGGCCTCTGCTGACAAGGAAAACCCTAAATCCGAGAAGCCCGCGCCCAAGAAGTCCGCTACGAACTCCAGGTCCAACTCCTCTTCCGATGGTGCCGGGGATGACGTCCCCGCCGACAAGTCCATCACCCCCAACGCTCCTATGGACGAGTCCGTGAACGCGCAAGAGGCCCAGGATGAGCGCAGAGAGGCCCCCGAAGAGGAGGCCAGGAAAGCCGTCGAGCCCGTCGCGGCCGCCCAGACGGCAGAACCCGGAGGTAAGGGCAAGGCCCAGGGCAAGGGCAAGGCCGACGAGGCCATAGGCAAGGGCGAAGGTAAAGGTAAAGGCAACGGCGGCGGTAAAGGGAAGGGCAAAGGCGGAGACGAAGCCGAGGACGAGGCCGGCGGTGGCGGAGGACAGGAGAAGGTAACTGTCTGTCACAAGGACAAGAAGACACTTACGCTCGGCGCGCCTGCTTTAGACGCTCACCTCCGGCACGGAGATACCCGGGGAGAGTGCTAGTAGCAGCCCGGTAGCTGGGTAAGATGGTCCGTGACAATTATGGGCCTGAGGCGTGGGTCCCTCGTTATCGTGATAGTTACTTGATCGGGGCGCCCATCGCGTGGTATCCGCCGTCAACGTGTATCAGCTCACCGGTAGTCGCCGGCCACCAGTCGCTCAATAAGCTTACGACCGCGCGTCCGACGGGCTCGGGGTCGGCGGTGCTCCAGCTCAGGGGGGCCTGCCGCTCCCACTCGCCCTCTATGCCCTCAAAGCCAGAGATGCCTTTGGCCGCCAGCGTCCTCAGCGGTCCGGCGGAGACGAGGTTGACCCGTATACCCCTGGGTCCCAGGTCCCGGGCGAGGTAGCGGGAGGTAGACTCCAGCGCCGCTTTGGCGACGCCCATCCAGTCGTAGGCCGGCCAGGCGACGCGGGCGTCGAAGTCGAGGCCGACAACTGAGGAGCCGGGCTTCATCAGGTCCATAAGGTCGACGGAGAGCGCCTTTAGGGAGTAGGCGGAGGTCTGAACGGCGGTGGCGACGGAGGGCCATTCGGCGGAGAGGAAGTTGCCGCCGAGGGCGTCTTCGGGGGCGAAGGCTATGGCGTGGACGATGCCGTCCAACTCGCCCCAGCGTTCTCCGAGGTCCCTGGCAACTGCCTCTATGTCTTCAGGTTTGTTGACGTCGAGCTCCAGGACGGGGGGCTCGGGATCTCCCAGTCGCTTGGCGGTGCGTTTGGTGAGGCTCATGGCCCTGCCGAAGCCGCTGAGGGCGATCTCCGCCCCCTGCTCGACCGCGAGCCGCGCCGCGGAGTAGGCGATGGAACGCCGGTCCAATACGCCGGTGACCAGCACCTTCTTGCCCTCCAGAAGTCCCGCCATCCGTCCTCCTAGTACGTTTCTACACGGCCCGGCACAGTCTAGGGGAAGCAGCCCGACGTCGCCAGATCCGGCCGGGGATCTCCCCCTGCGTTGGCTCCCCTGGCGTATGTTAAGTTCAATGGGTGGGCGGTAAATGGGTATTAGCGGCTGTGGTAGCTGGCCTCGGAGGGGGCGCGATCTTTGCCGTCCTTCGTAGAGGAAGGGCACGGCACCGGGACGGTGGTTGGCCGGTCAACTTCGCCCATAGGGGAGCCTCGCTCATAGCGCCGGAGAACACCCTGGAGTCTTTCCGTCTGGCCGCCGGGGCCGGGGGGCTGGAGCTCGACGTCCACTTGACCTCTGACGGGCGCGTAGCCGTGATCCACGACGACTCCGTGAACCGCACTACCGACGGCGCGGGCCTCGTGCGCGAGATGACGTTTCGGGAGGTGCAGAGCCTCGACGCGGGCTACCGCTTCACGCCGGACGAGGGGGCAACGTATCCGTACCGGGGCCGGGGAGTGCGGGTGCCGGAGCTCGGGGAGGTCTTCCGCGAGTTCCCGGACTACAAGGTGAACATAGACATCAAGGAGGCCCAGCCAGGTATCGAGGCGGCAGTCCTGAGGATCATAGAGGAGGCGGGTGCGGGGGACCGCGTGCTCGTCGTCTCCGAGATGCCGGACGTCCTGGAGCGCTTCAGGGAGCTATCGGGGGGCAGAGTCTCGACGGGGGCATCGCGGCGTGAGATCGAGGTCTTCTACCGCCTGAGCAGGCTGCGCCTGGAGTCCCTCTTATGTCCTGCCTACGCCGCCCTTCAGGTCCCGGTCAGGCACGGGAGGTACGAGCTGGTCACGCCACGCTTTCTGGAGGCAGCCCACAGTCGGGGCGTACGGGTGGATGTCTGGACTATAGACGATCCCGACGAAATGCGCCGTCTCCTCGGCCTCGGCGTAGACGTCATAATGACCAACCGCCCGGAGGCGCTCGAAGGGGTGCTCGCAGGACTGCCCGGACAAGATACCGGTTGATACGATACTCGAAAGAGAAAGGCTAACGGTGGAGACGAACAACGAAGAGCCCGAGGCGCTGGCCGCTATCGCTTTACGTCGCATAGCGCGCGACGAATCTATCAAAGCCTACGTGCAAAAAGATCGCCTGCTGCACCAGGTGCTCTTGCGGGCTGCTCGACGATTCATCGGCGGGGAGACGTTGGTTGAGTGTGTGGAGACGGCAAAGGCTATGAACGCGGAAGGCTTCGCGGTCACCATCGACTACATGGGCGAGAGCACTCGAGACGAGGAGGCGGCCAGAGAAGCCACGAAGGAGTTCCTGGAGGTCGTGCGGGAGGTTTGGGTCTGGGGCCTCAACTCGTCGGTTTCACTGGATCTGTCACACGTCGGTTTGGTGGTCGACCGGGAGCTCGCCTTCGAGAACGCAACACTCCTGGCGCGAGCGGCGTGGGAGGCTGGCCTTGAGGTCATGATCAGCGCCGAAGGCTCGGAGCGAACCGTTGACGTTCTAGAGACGCACCGCCGGCTTTGCGAAGACCACGACAACGTGGGGATCACGTTGCAGGCTTACCTGTATCGTACGCCGCAAGATCTACGGGAAGCACTCGATCGTCCCGGACGGATCCGGCTAGTAAAAGGGGCTTACGAGGAACCACGAAGGCTTGCTTGGCCCAGGGGGGCTCGCGTCGACGTCGCGTACAGAAAGATCGCGGAGGAGCTACTCGCCAGCGGGCACGCCTGCTCCATCTCCACCCACGATTCGTACCTGCTGGAGCGCGCCCACGGGTACGTATCAGTCAACGACCTGGCCCTCGAGCCGATCGAGTTCGAGATGCTCAAAGGAGTGGAGCCGGACCGTTTGCGGACGATGCGCGACCGAGGGTACCGGACACGGACTTACCTTCCTTACGGAGAGGAGTGGTATCTGTACTTGTGTCACCGGCTGGCCGAATACCCGCCCAACATCTACCAGGCCGTCTACGATTCGGTGGGCTTCGACGGACTAAACCCTGCCGCCGAAAGTAACTTATGATTCAGGAATCCGTCATAAAGGACCCCGCGCTCGCCCCCGGTGGACATCGCAAGATCGACTGGGTAGCCCAGCACTCCCCGGTACTGAACTGCATCTCGAAAGTGCAACTCGCCGACGGGATGTTGAGGGGACGAAGGATCGCCATGACCATCCACCTGGAGGCCAAGACGGCGTACCTGGCGTTGCTGCTCGCGCGGGCCGGGGCGGACGTCACGGTCGCGGGAAGCAACCCGCTCTCGACCCAGGACGACGTCTGCGCCGCTCTGACCGAGCGGGGAGTGCGGGTCTTCGCCACCCACGACCCGACCAACGAGGAGTTCGAATATTACCTGCACCAGACCTTGGAGACCGGCCCCGAGCTTTTAATAGACGACGGAGCGGAGTTGGTGGGGAGGCTCGTCGAGCACCACCCGGACCTCGTCGGCAACGTTATCGGGGGCTCGGAGGAGACGACGACCGGCGTCCTCAAGCTCAGGTCGATGGAGGCCGAGGGCGTCCTGCCTTTCCCAGTCCTCGCCGCCAACGACGCCCGGATGAAGCACCTCTTCGACAACCGCTACGGCACCGGGCACTCCTCGCTCGTCGCCCTGCTCGCCAACACCAACCTCTTCATCAGCGGCAAGGCGGTCGTGGTAATGGGCTTCGGCTGGGTAGGACGCGGCCTCGCCAAGTATGCAGACGGCCTCGGCGCCCGCGTCATCGTCTGCGAGCCGGACCCGGTCAAGCTGCTCGAAGCCTACGCCGAGGGCTACGAGGTCATGAACTCGCTGCGGGCGGCGGAGGTCGGGGATGTCTTCCTCACCGGTACCGGAAACCTGAAGGTCCTCGCCCGCGAGCACTTCGAAAGGATGAAGGGCGGGGTGTTGCTCGCCAACGCGGGCCACTACGATCACGAGTTCGACCTTTCGGCCTTGAGAGAGATGGCAGTCGAGGCTCGCGAGGTGCGCGAGAACATCACGGAGTACGAGATGCCAGACGGGCGGCGGTTGCACGTTCTGGCCAGGGGGAGACTCGTCAACATCGCCGCCGGAGACGGGCACCCGGTAGAGATCATGGACCTCACCTTCGCCGTCCAGGCCCTCGCCGCCCACCACCTCGCAAAGAACGCCGCCGGCATGCAACCCGGCCTACACCCGATACCGCCCCAGATCGACGAGTACGTGGCTCGCGCCAAGCTCACTTCTTTAGGCGTCGAGCCCGAAGAGCTCTCGCAAGAGCAGATCTCCTACCAGAAGAGCTGGCGATGGGGAAACTAATCTGCCGGGTAGCTAACCAGGCAGGCCGCGGGGAGTTGATCTGTTTGACAGAGCAATCGAGGATAGCACGAACGTCTGGCGAGCACTCAGCGACGAGCCAGAGCTACGAACTGAAATGCTGACCTGCTGGCGTGTTAGAAAACAGAGATGGCCAAGAAGTTAACAATTCGTTATACGGGTTTCCGCGCTTGCCCGAACTGCGAGGGACGCGGGGACGACGGGGCTTCGTGGCGGCCGTTCCCCTGCAAGCGGTGCGAGGGGCGGGGGAGGCTGGTGACGGACGTGGAGGTCGAGGACTCGGAGCGGGGGAGGTTGTCCCGGGAGGCTTACGACTTCAACGCGAAGGGCGAGGTCTTTCTCCTGGATCTCGACGAGGACGAGGAGATCGAGGTCACTCGTCTCGGGGACCCTTGGGGTTGATGTGGGCCATGAGCCGCAGGCCCTGGGCGAGGGTGGCGGCGCCGCCGACGAAGACGATGTCGAACACGGCCCAGTTCGAGTAAGAGGGCCAGGGCCTCGCGAACCTCTCCGCGTACCCCGTCGGGTCGCCGATACCGGCCAGGCCGAGGGAGAGGGGGAAGAGCGCCCAGATGACCGCCGTGGCTCCGACTACCATGAAGAGCGTCGCCAGGACACCTTTCCAGCCGCCTTTGAAGACCAGGATCAGGGCTAGGCCCAGGTAGACGAGGGTGGAGGTTGCCTGGATCAAGGTCTCCCGCCCGAGCCCCTCGTAGGCACTCCGGAAGGAGAACACGTTCGCCCCGAATCCGAAGAGAGCGGCCGCGAAGGTGCAGCCCACGGCGAGCGCCAGGAGCGACCTGGTGTCCTTACTCATGGGCCTATTATAGGGCCGGTTGCGTCGGCTATACTCCGGCCGCCGACCGCCGACCGCAAGGAGCATCCCGCATGGCTGACCTGGGGCACGCAGCCCGAACCGACCCGCCAGTGGTCTATGCTGATGTCGAGGCCGCCGCGGCCCGCCTCGATGGCGTATCGAACCGTACCCCGGTACTGACCTCTCGGTTCGTGGATGAGCGTGTCGGGGGCAGGGTCTTCTTCAAGTGCGAGAACTTCCAGCGGGCCGGCGCCTTCAAGTTTCGGGGTGCCTATAACGCTCTCTCCCGTCTCTCCAACGAGCAGAGGGAGCGCGGCGTCCTCGCCTACTCCTCCGGCAACCACGCGCAGGCCGTAGCCCTCGCAGGACGGCTTCTGAGAGTCTCTACGACTATCGTCATGCCCGGGGACGCCCCGGAGGTAAAGCTGGCGGCGACGAGGGGTTACGGGGCGGAGGTCGTGGAGTACGACCGGACCGAGACCACGCGCGAGGAGTTGGGGGCAAGGATCTCCCAGGAGCGTGATCTGAGCCTCATCCCACCCTACGACCACCCGGATATAATCGCCGGCCAGGGAACGACGGCGAGAGAGCTCTTCGAGGAGGTCGGGCAACTCGACCTGCTCCTCGTCTGTTGCGGGGGCGGAGGGCTACTCTCCGGGTGTGCCATCGCCGTGCGGACCCTCTCACCCGGTTGCCGGATCGTCGGGGTCGAGCCCGAGAGGGCGAACGACGCCACGCGCTCCTTCCGCACGAAGAAGCTGCATACGATAGACAACCCCGACACCATCGCCGACGGGGTCCGCACGCCCTCGCTCGGCAGGCTTACCTTCCCCCTCGTGCTGCGCCACGTTGATGAGATGGTGACCGTCGCTGAGGATGCCATCCTGCACGCTATGTTCTTGCTGTGGGAGCGGATGAAGGTCGTCGTCGAGCCTACCGGCGCCCTGGCCGCGGCCGCCCTTTTCGAGGGGGCCATCGAAGCGTCCGGCGCCCGCGTCGGGGTGATCGTCAGCGGGGGCAACGTGGACCTGAAGAGGATCGGCGCGCTGCTACCCTGACCCCCGCCAATCCTCCCGGCCGAGCGCTACTAGGACGGACTTCGCGTCCAGGCGACTCTTGAAGGAGATCACATAGCCCCGCGTCGCCTGCGCGAGCGTCCCGGTCGAGATGCTCAAAGATTCGGGCGCGGCGACGAGTACGCGGTACCCTCTTTTAGCGGCCGCCCGCAGGAGACCGACCCGCTCCACCAGGTACCGCTCGGACCAGAAGCCCAGTATCTCCAGATGCACCCTCTCGCCCGTTGCGGCGTTCCAGAACGCGAAGTCCGGGACAAGCGCGGCCTTGAGCGGGGGGACCGGGATCACCCCTGCTCCTTCTTCTATCTCCCATCCTCCTTTGTCCTTAGCCCGCTCCCACGCTTTGGCAAACGCCTCGCGCACGTCGCCCTCTCCCGCGTCGGCGGGGCCTTTGTAGTGGCTCGTGAGGCCCGGGGTTTCAGAGGTTAGCTCCAGACTCGCTTCACGGCCCTTCCAGGAGACGTTGGCGTGAAGGGTCCAGGGAGCGGTGAGGAGGAGGCCGGGGAGGAGCTTGGCGAGGCGGAGGCCGTACTTGCGTGTGCCGCCGAAGAGGGAGAGCGGTCCGTCGAGGTGGAGGCGGTGGCCTTTAGGGGTGGGCTCGAGGGTGTAGATCAGACCCAAGAGCTTCACGTAGTGGAAGACGAGCCGGATGTCGGCCTCCCTCCCGAGGTCTACGGAGAGGTCCCTCGCGGAGTAGAGGACGCCCTGTATCTGGGCGACGTTGTAGCGGGAGATCAGGAGGGCCGCAGGAGTGGGCGGCTCGAACCCGGAGAGGAGCTGCGCCCCCTGCCGGTCGGCGTACATCAGGGAGACCGGGTCCTCTATCCCGGTCTCCGTCGAGACCCGCGCGAGCACGTCCTCTCGGGTGCCGCCTTCGAGCAGGGTGGTCGTAGCCGATGGTAGCTCGGGGAGCGTTGCGGTGAGCTCGAAGAGGCGGGTTCGCAGGGTGTATGGGTCGGCCTCCGTCGGCGGGGCCCACTTCGCCCTCTCTTCGAGGAGCTTGGCGAGCCCGCGCAGGATCTTGAATCCTCGGCGGGCGTCCAGGCGCGGCCCCAGCTCCTCCTCCAGGAGGGATAGCTCTTCCTCGAGCTCTGCTCTGGGTCTTCCCAGGTGGCTGGCATACAGGTCCACGAGCGCCCCGGCGACCTCCCTTGCACGCTCGTCGTCGGGCGAGAGCCGGTGGGGGACGAGCCTCCCGCGCAGCAGGCGGGCCATGACGTGCTCGCCGCGGAGCATTAGGGAGATGCCCCCGGGTAGGCCCCCGTGACGGGCTCCCGGCGGCGGCGCGAAGCGGCCTCCTCGCCGGTGCCTCCGGTGACGAGCTCGTAGAGGATGGCCCTCTTTCCTTCGCGCGGGCGAAGGACGCGGCCGAGGCGCTGGACGTACTCACGGTGGGAGGCGCTGCCAGCCAGGATCACGGCGACGTTCGCCTCCGGCACGTCGACGCCCTCGTTCAGGACGTCCGAGGCTATAACGGCCCGGTAGCGGCCCTCCCGGAAGCGGTCCAGGATCTCTTTGCGCTCCCGGGCCGGCGTCTCGTAGGTTATGCCGGGTACGAGGAACCTCTTCGAGAGCGCGTACACCTCCTCGACGCTCTTGGTGAACACGATGGTACGGTCGTGCCAGTGTTGCTTGAGCAGGCTCTCGAGCGTCGCGCTCTTACGTTCGGCGTTTGCCCGGATCTCCCGCCTCCGCCGCGCTGCCAGCAGCGCCTCCCGACCCCCCGAATGGCTCGTTGACGCGACCATGATGAACCGCTGCCAGTCCTCCGGAGAGCGCATCGAGAGCCGGTGCTTTTCGAGGAAGTCCCTGTACACCGCGTCGGCTTCGGCGTACTCGACCCGTTCGACGGCGGTGAGTTCCACGGGGATGCGAACCGTCTCGAAGGGCGCAAGGTACGTGCCGGCCAAATCCTCCGGAGAGCGCCTGTATACGACGGGGCCGGTGAGCTCGGGCAACATCTCGTGCCCGCCGTCGGGCCGCTCCGGGGTTGCGGTGAGGCCCAGTGAGTAGGGGGCGAGGAGCATCTTGGGGATCACCGCGTACTTCGGTGAGGGCAGGTGGTGTACCTCGTCGTAGACCACGAGCGCGAACCGGTCCCCGTACCGCTCGGCGTGGATGTACGCCGAGTCGTAGGTCGTCACGGTCAACGGTGTCACCTCGTGGTACCCGCCGCCCAGCAGCCCGACCCGAACGGAGTGGCCGAACGAGCCCGAAAGTATCGAGTACCACTGCTTCAACAAGGCGAGCGTGGGCACCACAACGAGCGTGCTCCTCCCTGCCCGCTCCATCGCCCGCACCGCGACGGCCGTCTTCCCGGCCCCGGTAGGCAGCACCACCACGCCCCGCAGCTCCCCCCGCCGCCAGGCGTTCAACGCCTCTCTCTGGTAGGGGCGCGGCTCCATAGCTACGCGTGACTCCAGGGAGAGCTTCTCGAAGCGGGCGGCGCGGTCGGTGTAGGGAATCTCCTCTTCGCGCAGCCTCAGTACGGTCTCGCGGTAGGTGCCTGCGGGGGCGCGCCACTGCTCGGTACGGCCGTCCCAGACGAAGGGCTCCGGGGGTTTGGCGTCACCGGAGACGTCCGCCAGGAGGGTGCCGGATTCGTAGGATAGCTTGATCACTTCAGAGTAAGGATACCCGAGACCCGCGCGGCTCTCAGCGGTAGATCTGGACTCGACCGCCGGAGGGCTGCCCTTGCCCGCAGGCTCGCGCGGCCTTACCCGGTGATCGACCCGAAGGTTGCCTCACTGCTCCTGATTCGTCCTCTCGGAGGGATCGGTGCGGGGTCGATGGTCACCTTCGGTCGCGTCGATGGGGTACGGGCTCGGTGGCGGCGGCGCTTGGATAGGGTAGGCTCTCGATCACCCGGGGAACTGCGATCCTGAACCAGGGCGTATAATCGTGGGGATTGCTCTGCAGATCCGCTGCGAGCTTTGCGGGATCTACCCACTTCCAATCTTCTATCTCGTCCGGGTTGGGTCGCGGCTCGCCGTCGAACTCGCCGTAGAAAACGTGGTCAAATTCGTGTTCGGTCAGACCACTCTGCGCATCCGAGGCCCGGTAGACGAAGCTGAAGATCTCTCTCATCTCCGTAGAGAAGCCGAACTCCTGCTGTAGGCGTGCGCGGACGGCCTCGGGAAGCTCTTCCCCCCTTTTCGGGTGGCTGCAACAGGCGTTGGTCCAGAGCCCGCCGAAGTGATACTTCTTCCTCGCCCGGCGCTGCAGCAACATCTTCCCCGTACGGTCGAATATAAAGATGGAGAAGGCCCGGTGGAGCTTGCCGCCGTCCTCGTGCGCCCTCAACTTGGTCTCGAGCCCCACCGGGTTGTCGTCGTCGTCGACGAGGATAACCTCTTCATCGCGTTCGTTCCGATTCATCGAGTGCTCCTCCGTCTCCAGAAGTCTCGTTCTCTGCTTCGCTGGTGCATGGTTGCGAGCGTGCGGCCGGATCCTACGCGATAATTTAATCAGAAATGGTACGACTCTATCCTCCTCGTGCAGGTGAATGGTAGGACGGTGAGAGGGGTTGTACCTGCGCGAGTCCTGCTCTCCGGCGCTTCGCGCTCGCGAGCGTGGGGGAGCTTGAGGACGAGAACACCGCGGTGCTCGTTTCGTCTCGCCTGTGGCACCCTCTTCACGTTGGTGGTCTCTCTGTTTGCCTTCGCCGGGTGCGGGGGCCAGCCGCAGACTCCCGGAGAGCCGGCAGAGCAGAACGGGACCGTGCCGAAGGAGACGACGGAGGAAGCCGGAGCGATGGACGTACGGGACGCGGTAGGGCAGATGTTTATCGTAGGCTTGGGCGGAACAGAGCCAGACTACTACATCGAGAAGATGGTCCGGGAGCGCAGCGTCGGCGGTGTGTTGCTCCTCGGGCACAACATGCGGAGCGAGGAGCAGACGAAGAGCCTCACGGACGCCCTGCAACGCCTCTCGATGGAGACGGGGCCCGCGATAC
>JADDPM010000118.1 GCA_016781885.1 Rubrobacter sp. | reverse complement strand
GATGAAGCTGAAGGCGGTCATAGTGAGGGGGAGTCCTATAGCCTGCCCGACGACCTGGGAGCGCTGGCTCTTTGCGTAGCGGGTGAAGTCCGGGATGTTGAGGGAGAGCGTGATCCAGTACCCCACGTTCGCCGCGAGGCTGGGCCAGAAGAGCGACCAGAACGGCGTATCCCCCTGCTGTAGCTGGGCCGAGGAGGTAAAGACGTTGCCGATGCCCCCGCCCGCGTAGAAGCCCCAGATCAACAGGGCCACACTGCCGCCGATTAGCAAGGGTGCTGCGAAGGACTCGAAATACTTCACTCCCTCGATACCGCTCAATATGATCGCCACCTGTATCGCCCAGAAGATGAAGAAGGTTATGAACTGATGCCCGGTGACGTTCGCCCATCCGCCCCAGAGGGTAGTGAGCAGGGCGTCGAGGGCGAGGCCCCCGATCCAGGTCTGTATCCCGAACCAGCCGCAGGCCACCAGAGCCCGGGCCACCGCCGCGAAGTTGGCCCCGCGTATCCCGAACGAGGAGCGCGCGAAGACCGGGAATGGAACCCCGTACTTGGTCCCGGCGTGGGCGTTGAGGAGCATCGGGACGAGGACGAGGAGGTTGCCTAAAGAGATCGTGAGCAGCGCCTGCCACCAATTCATCCCGGCGGCCATCAGGCCCGAGGCGAGGGTGTAGGTCGTTATGACTATCGCCATCCCGATCCAGAGCGCGGCGATGTTGTACGTAGTCCAGGTCCGCTCCTCGGGCTCGGTCGGCGCAAGGTCCTCGTTGTACAGGCTCGAAGAACTGACCTCGTCCTTTATTCGTTCGAGCCGCTGATCGCTGACCGCCATGTCCCTGAACTCTTCCTGCGCCACGCTCTCCCCTTTCTCGCGGTCCTATCCGCGACTCGCCGCCCATTCCATCGTCTTGACCGCGAGCCGGTGCAGCGCCCGCACAGATAGCTCCAGGTCCTCCTCCGGCGTGTCCTCGTCTTTGGTGTGGCTCAGACCCCTCAAGCTCTTCACGAAGAGCATCACGGTGGGCATGAGCCGCGCCATCTCGGCCGCGTCGTGCAACGGACCGCTCGGCAGCCGGTGCGGCCTACCGGCGACCTCGGTCACGGCCTCCCCGGCGAGCTCGATAAGCTCCTTGTCGAACGGTATAGGCTCTATCCGCCACAGCCGCTCCCACTCGACGGAGACGCCCTCCTCCTCCGCGATCCTCTCGCTCGCCTCCCTGGCAGCCTTCAGCATCTCCGCGAGCACCTCCGCGTCCAGCGCCCGCTGGTCGAGCGACGTCTCGCACCACCCGTTGAACGCCGTGACGATGGCCGGGGAGACGTTCACGAAGCCGGTCGTCGCGCGCACGTCTTCGCGGCGGGCGGCGTCGTCCCGGAACGCTACCGCCGAGCGGGCCGCCGCGATAAAGGCGTCCCGCCTTACCTCCATCGGCGTCGAGCCGGAGTGGGCGTGCTGGCCTCTAAAGCGGACCGCGTGCCGCTCGACCCCGAAGCATCCGGTAACGACCCCGAGCGGCAGGTCCATCCGCTCCAGCACCGGCCCCTGCTCGATGTGCAGCTCCAGGTACGCGGCGGCGTTCTCCAGTTGCCTGCCCGCCTCGTTCACCCTATCCAGCTCGATGCCATGCTCGCCCAAAGCGTCCGGGAGCGCCACGCCGTCTTTATCCTTGAGCCCCCGCACGTCATCGGGCTTTAGAGATCCAGCCGCCGCACCGGATCCAAAGAGACTCCGTCCGAAGCGCGCCCCCTCCTCATCTGCCCAGTCCACGAGCCGCAAGGTCACGGGCCGCTGCCGTGGGGCCAGTACGCGCATGACCTCCAGCGCGGCGATGGTGTTCAGGGCGCCGTCGAGCCAGCCACCGTTCGGGACGGAGTCGATGTGGCCGCCTAATAGGACGGCGCTCTCCGAGTCGCCGGGGGCCGTGGCCCAGAGGTTGCCGGCCTCGTCCGTCTCGACCTCTACGCCCTCGATCTCTTCCAGCTTCTCACACAGCCAACCCCGCGCCTTCCCCCACTCGCCCGTCCAAGCGACCCGGCGAGCGCCGTCAGGGCCGCCGGTGAGGCGAGCCAACTCCTTCAACTCCTCTACGGCGCGGCGGGAGTCTACTTGTTCGGCCGATTCCATCCTCTCACCCCACCTTCTCCGGCGTCCCGACCTCGGCGAGCGCCTCCTCGAAGACGTTCGCCGCCTCCTCGGCGGCCTCGCGGGTGATGGTGAGCGGCGGCGAGATGCGTACGGCGTTGGCGTTTATACCGCCCTTGCCTACGAGCACGCCCCGCTCCCGGCAGGCCTGCATGAAACCGGCCGCCGCCTGCGGCGCGGGCTCCCCGTCCGGCCCGACCAGTTCCATACCGAGCATCAAGCCCCGTCCTCGCACCTCGCCGACCACCGGATGCTCCCCGGCCATCTTCATGAGGCGGTCTCTGAGGTAGCCGCCTACCTCGTCGGCGTTTCGCTGGAGGTCGTTCTCCAGGATGTAGTTCAGGTTCGCCAGGGCGCCCGCGGTCGAGAGGTGGTTGCCGCCGAAGGTCGAGACGTGGAGGTTCGGGCTTATGGAGTCTATGATCTCCGCCCGTCCCATCACCGCGCCGATAGAGAGGCCATTCCCGAGCCCCTTCGCTATCGTGACCATGTCCGGCTCGACCCCGTGCGCTTCGATCCCCCAGAAGTGACTCCCCGTCCGCCCGAACGCCGTCTGCACCTCATCAGAGATAAGTAGAATTCCGGTCTCGTCCAGGATCTCCTTGACCCGCTCGAAGTAGCCCGGCGGCGCCTCTATGAACCCGCCCACGCCCTGTATCGGCTCCGCGATGAACGCCGCGACGCATCCGGTGGTCTGCGTCTCGATGACCGCCCGCAGGTCGTCGGCGCAGAGGAGGTTGCACCGACCCTCGTTGCGGCAGAACGAACAGCGGTACTGGTAGGGGTTGGCGACGTACTGCACGTCGAGCGGCGAGCGGGCGGTGGGGCGCCAGGAACTCTGCCCGGTGATCCCCATCGTCGCGAAGGAGCGGCCGTGGTAGGAGGAGCGGAGGGCGATCACCTCGCTAGATCCCCTATGCGTCGTAGCAAAGAGGAGCGCTGCCTCGTTCGCCTCGGTGCCGCTTACGGTAAAGAAGATCTTCTTGTCGCCGGAGATCGGTGCGAGCGAGATCAACTTCTCCGCAAGCCTCACCTGGTTCTCTATGAGGTAGAGCGTCGAGGAGTGGAATATCTTCGCGGCCTGCTCCTGGACGGCCTCCACAATCTCCGGGATGGCGTGTCCGCTAATAGTCGTCACGATGCCGCCGAAGAAATCGAGGTATTCGTTCCCCTCTGAGTCCCAGACCTTGAACCCCTCGCCGCGTGTCAGCTCCATCGGGCGCTCGTAGTAGAGAGCGATCCACTCCGGCAGAACCGCCTTGTGCCGTTCCCTCAACTCCTCCGGGTTCATACCCTCGCCTCCAGTCCCCTCGTCGCGGTGAAGCTCCGCTCGACGAAGCGACCGGAGCCGTGCTCGCCCATTATCTCACCGTCCCTGTAGACCAGCCTCCCCCGTACGTACACCGACGCCGGGCCACCGTCGAACGCCATCCCCTCGTACGGCGTGTAGTCCACGTTGCCGTGCCGGTTCTCTACCGTAGCCATGACCGAGAGCTCCGGGTCCCACAACACGATATCCGCGTCCGCTCCCGGGACCAGCGCGCCCTTCTTCGGATACATCCCGTAGATGCGGGCCTGGTTCGTCGAGAGCGCCGCGACGAACTGGTTCTCCGAGAGCCTGCCCTTTCTAACGCCTAGCGTCCACAACGCCATCGCCCGCTCTTCGACGCCGGGCAAACCGTTTGGAATCAGGGTGAAGTCCTCTTTGCCAAGCTCCTTCTGTCCCTCGTAGTTGAACGAGCAGTGGTCAGACCCGAATATTTGCAGGTCCCCCACCTTTAGCCCATTCCACAACGCGGGGCGGTTCGACTCGTCCCTCAGCGGTGGGGAGCAGACATACTTCGCCCCCTGAAAGCCCTCCCGGGCGAGGTCGGAGTAGGAGAAGGCGAAGTACTGGGGGCAGGTCTCGGCGTAGACAGTCTGGCCCCTCTCGTGGGCGCGATGGATCTCCTCAAGCGCGGGGGCGCAGGAGACGTGTACGATGAGTATCGGCGCCCCGGCCACCTCCGCGAGCCGTATAGCCCTGCCCGTCGCCTCGGCCTCGACCTGCGGCGGCCGGGTGAGGGCATGAAAGCGTGGGGCGATGTCGCCTCTAGCAAGGGCCTGCTCCTGGAGCTTGGCTATGACGTCGCCGTTCTCGGCGTGTACGAGTACGAGGACGCCCGCATCTTTAGAGAGCTGCAAGACCTCGAAGAGGTCGTCGTCCTCTGAGTAGAGGGGCGTACCCTTGTAAGCCATAAAAATCTTGACCGAGGCGATGCCCTTCGCGGCGAGACTCGGCAGCTCTGTCTTCACGTCGTCCCGCAGGTCCGTGATCGCCACGTGGAACCCGTAGTCGATCAGGGCCTTGTCTCTCGCCTTCTCGGTCCACGTCTCGACTGCCCCCGCGAGCGTACCGCCCTCCTCCTGGAGCGCGAAGTCTATGATCATCGTAGTCCCACCCGCCGCCACCGCGGCCGTCCCCGTAGCCCAGTCGTCGGCCGTCACCGTCCCGCCGAAGGGCATGTCCATGTGAGTATGCGCATCTATAAAGCCCGGCATCACAAGCTTGCCGGAGACATCCACTGTCTCAGCCCCATCCCCAGAGAGGTCCTTGCCAACGGCGACGATCTTCTCGTCCTTGATGAGCACATCCGCCTGGTAGCTGCCCTCGGCGGTAACGACCGTCCCGCCGGTGAAGAGTAACCTTCCCATCCGTCCAGTCCTCCTTCTCGTCGAAACCCCGTTGGCAGAACGTCTCAGGTTCCGGCGTTTCGCTGCCTCTCCGTTGTCACTGCAGTGTGTACAACGCTCGCATCTCGGTCAACCGGCGTGGCATACGGGGAGACATTAGATAAAGCTCACAAGGTGCATGAGGAATCTCCGGCACGCTTTGGCCCTCCGGCTAGCTTTCAGGAACGGGTCCCGACTGCCTCTATCCCGGCGAGAGCACGTTAGCCCTCTTCAGGCCAGCGGAGCTTGGGGATCACGCGCTCCCCGTAGGCCCTTACGAACTCCTCCTGGTTGCGCCCAACGTTGTGGACGTAGACCTCGTCGAAGTCGAGGTCTACGTAGTGCTGGAGATGCTCCAGGTGCTCGTCGAGGTCGGCGGAGGTAAGGACGCGGTTCTTGAAGTTGTCTATATGGACGAGCTTCGCCATCGCGGCGAAGTCCTCAGGGTTGCGGATGTCGGCCTTCGGGAACGGCATCCCGCCGTTGGGCCACTCCTTGACGGCCTGATCCTCGGCCTCCTGCTGGGAGCCGGCCCAGGAGACGTGCAACTGAACCATGCGCGGCATCGTGGAGGGGTCCTTGTCCTCCTGGCGAGCGCCCTCCTCGAACTTCTGCATGAGCATCTTTATCTTCTCGTCCGCGGCGCCGACGGTAATGATCCCGTCGCAGAAGCGTCCAGTGCGCTTGCTCATGATCGGGCCGGCCGTCGCTACATAGATCGGGGGAGGCGTCTCCGGCATCGTGTACAACCTCGCGCTCTCCAGTGTGATGTGCTCCCCGGTGTACTTCACGACCTTGCCGGTAAACAGCTTGCGGATGACCTCGATCGACTCCATGAGGATGCGCAGCCGCGCCGGGGCCTCGGGCCAGTACTCGCCGACGACGTGCTCGTTTAGAGCCTCGCCCGCCCCGAGCCCTAGCCAGAACCGCCCCGGGTACATCGCCTCCAGGGTGGCGGCGGCCTGGGCGATGATCGCCGGGTGGTAGCGGAACCCCGGCGGCGTCACGCCGGTCCCGAAGCGGAGGTTCGTCGTCGCCCCCAGAGCGCCGAGCCAGGACCACACGAAGGCACTCTGGCCCTGTTCGGGAGTCCAGGGATGGAAGTGATCCGATGCCATCACGGAAGCGAAGCCCGACTCTTCGGCCTGTTTGCTCCATTTCAACAGGTCCGTCGGGTGGAACTGCTCGAACATCGCCGCGTATCCTACCGTGCCCGTAGTCTTCATATACAACCCTCCGGCTTGTAGCTATCGGCAGCCAGCCTTCAACCGGTCGCTGACCGTTCACAGAATCGCAACTAGTATAAGGGAGAACCGCAGACCACAAAGACACGTCTGCGTCTGCCGGTTACGCATGAAACTTTTTCTGAGGGCTGAAAGCTGGTAGGTGCCCTAGATGTGTGTTGCGTGGTTTAGGAG
>JADDPM010000259.1:1572-1919 GCA_016781885.1 Rubrobacter sp. | reverse complement strand
TCTATCGGGAACTGCGGCGTCGGGTTGTCGGCGTTGATCTTGTCTATAAAGACCACGCCCGGCTCCCCGTTGAGCCACGCCCCCTCGACGATCTTGCGGAAAAGGTCCCGGGCGCGCACGGTCTTCATCACCGATCGGTCCCTGGGGTTGACCAGCTCGAAGTCCGTATCCCCCTCGACGGCCTCCATAAAGGCGTCGGTAATCGCGACGGAGATGTTGAAGTTGTTGATCTGGTCGTTGTCGTTCTTGCAGGTGATGAACTCCTCGACGTCCGGGTGGTCGACCCTGAGGATGCCCATGTTCGCCCCGCGCCGCGTGCCGCCCTGCTTGATCTTGTCCGTCGAGGC
>JADDPM010000259.1:0-1460 GCA_016781885.1 Rubrobacter sp. | reverse complement strand
TTGTGGATGATGGCCTGGTGCTTGAGGGTGTCGTAGATGCCGTCTATGGAGTCCTCGACCGGCAAGACGAAGCACGCCGAGAGCTGCTGCAGCTCCCTCCCCGCGTTCATGAGGGTCGGCGAGTTGGGCATGAACTTTCTCGTGAGCATCATCCGGAGAAACCTCTCCTCGGACTCCTCGAAGAGAGCCCGGGCCTCCTCGCTAGCTTCGCTACCCTTGAAGCGAAACTCGCCCTCCGCGATGTTGCGCGCCACCCGGCGGAACATGTCCATGGGCTCCTCTACGGGCTCGCCCTGCTCGTTCTTTTTGAGGTAGCGCTTCTTGAGAACGGCGACCGCGTTCTCCGTGAGGTCTATATAGTCCAGCCTGTTACGGTCTACCTCCATACCCATCCTCCCGATTTTACCGCCGGTATTGCTCTATCCCACTACCGATTTGTGCACTGGCGTTACTCTTGCCGCGTCGCTTTCGCGCGCCCTACCGGCCGTTCCCCATGCCGGACCCGGCGAGGCGCACCAGCTCCGAGCGGAACTGGTCGACGTCCGTGTACTGCCTGTAAACCGAGGCGAAGCGCAGGTACGCGACCATGTCCAGCCTGCGCAAGCGGACGAGCACCATGTCCCCGAGACGCCTCGAGGTCACCTCGTGCCGCCGCCGCTCGCGCAGCTCGGCCTCGATCTCGTCGACGATCAACTCCACGTCCTCGTCCGTGACCCGCTGCTTGGCGCAGGCCTTCGCCAGCCCCACCCTCAGCTTCTCCCGGTCAAACGGCTCCTTGCCGCCGTCGCGCTTTATCACCATCAACCTCAACGGCTCCCGACGCTCGTACGTCGTGAACCTCTTCTCGCACGAGAGACACTCCCGCCGGCGACGGATCGCGTCCTTCGTCTCCGACAACCGCGAATCTATTACCTTGGTATCCTCGAAATCACAGTAAGGGCACTGCACCTCAATAACCCCCATCACTCCAACACCACATCTGGTATGGCGAAAACCTAGCACACTATATTTTCCAAAAGCAATACCACCTAAATGAACCTGAACTTAAAGTTAATCTGACGTTAAAGCGTGAAACCTCTGTTTCTAAGCGGGATGCGGACCGAGTGCGCCGGAAGCAGATTTTTTTCAGATTTTTTTCATTCTCACCGAGAAGCCGGGAATATGCCGCAAATCGTGCACCTTGACGTTCAGGTAGAAACGATAGACTGTACTACCGCTAGAGCCTTGAATTACTATGCTAACTTGATTTACCCTCTAGTTGAGGTACATTCTGTAGCGTGACTCGAGCCTCTTTCAGGGGATGTGCGGGGGGTTTGAGGGTCTCTTACGGCGCTCCTTGAAGAACGTCTGGAGCATGCTCGCGGCCTCCGCCTCGAGGAGGCCCCTCTCGACGGGGATGGTGTGGTTGAGGCGTTCGTCGGCGGGGACGTTGTGGAGGGTACCGGCGTAGCCGGCTTTCG
>JADDPM010000117.1 GCA_016781885.1 Rubrobacter sp. | reverse complement strand
TCTCTATCTTCTCGGCATCGAAGTATTCGTTCGTCACATCCTCGTCTTCGGGATAGGCGCTTAGGGTACCTAGGGTTTCGGCGTTGCTCGGCTCAGCGGTCGTCTCCGAGGGTCCGT
The DNA here is from genome assembly GCA_016781885.1 of Rubrobacter sp. Taxonomy (GTDB): domain Bacteria; phylum Actinomycetota; class Rubrobacteria; order Rubrobacterales; family Rubrobacteraceae; genus Rubrobacter_F. The sequence continues at coordinate 6,331 of JADDPM010000117.1, read as the reverse complement.
AAGGAAAGACGATCCCGTACCCCTCACCGCTGTAATAGCCGTCTATGGCCGGTAGGTCCATTTCGTCCGGAAGCCGGGCCGGGAGCATGATGGGAGCGTCCGTACTCCCCTCGATGGTCGACAGAAGGTGGTGGAAGGCCGGATCCGGTGAGTCTCCCGGGTCCACGCCGGACGATGTGGGCGGCTCTGAGGAACCACCGGAGGCGTCTGGACCCCCCCCGGACGGAGCCGGGTCTCCCCCTGCACCTCCCAGCAGACCCGCACCCGGACCAAGACCGGTGACGGCCATGGCCCCCACTCCCACCAGAGAGAGGACCAGCAGCACCCCCACCATAACACCGTTTACGAGCCTACGGTTTCGTCTCCGGCCCGGGACGCTCGGCGGAGGTGGGACCAGCGTGGGGATGTCCTGGGTGGGAGCAGCGTCTTGGGCATCGGGCGGGATCCTGGACCCGCACACCCCGCAGAACGTGTCTCCGGCCTGGACGATGCTGCCGCAGCTTCCGCAGTAGACAGGATGATGCTGCTCAGTCATAGGGATCTTCCATCAGCAGAATGCCCCTTTTCATCGCTGCAAAGCTCACTATTACTGGTACTCGATTCTGTAACTACCGGCTGGAACCTCCGTCAACGTCGCACCGAAGTCCGTGAGGGATATGTAGCCTGTGGCGACCATCATCTGTCCAGGAGCTACCGAACCACCACCCAAGGGAACGCCGTTATGATTGGTTACGACCACATGTACGAAGTCGGAACGTCCGGATGCTTGTTTCGCTATATCCTCAAATATCTGATCCAGGTCTTCTCGATAACTATCCATATTAATGTCTGCCGCTATCTTTAGCTCCAGACCCCTGGTCCCCCAAGTCGGCGCAGCATCCTCAACCTCATAGTATGGCACCGCCTGTGTCGTAGGAGAGATAGCGTAAGGGTCAGCCTTCTTGGGGTTTGCCGACGCTGTGGAGGTTGCCGTAGCGCTGGTCGGGTTAGGCACCTCGTACATGAAGTCGGGCATTGCCGGAATCGACTTATGACTAGGTAATACGCTAGTAAGAACGTAGCCATTATCTGCAAAGAGGTCCACTATTTGCTCCACCTCCTCGGAGGACCAGAGACCGTCATACAGTGCCCTTACCTGCATCTCGTCCGAGAAGATAGATGCCACCCCCACTGGATCGCCATTTGGTACGTCAGCCCGGCTCTTGTAGAAGGCGATCATGCCGGAGCTTTGTTGCAGCCGTTCCTGCTGTATCTCCTGGGCGACAAGATTTAGCGATTTAAGGTCGTTGGAGGAACTGACGACGTGGTAGACCTGACTATCACCATCTGTCCCCACGTCTTCTGAGACCACCTCGTAGTCCACGTCCGACCCTCCCCCGAACCCGATCCCGTACAGAGCATCAGAGATCCCACCGAAAGTAAACATCAGAACTACGGAGGCTACGCCCACGATCCCCCAGTTCTTGATGGATCCCTTCTGCACCACCCGGATAATGAGGGCGATGATGCTCACCCCGAACAGGAGAGCGGCGACGATAGCGGCCACCGGGCTCAGGATGATTAGGAGGGCCAACACCGCCAGACCGACGAGTACCAGCTTGGGGACGCCGGAGAGGTCCCTGAACCACTCCACCGCCCTTCCTGGTAGCCGCCGGGCATCGTCCGTGCTGAGACCCGAGAAGCTCCCTCTGAGACTGCCTGCGGCTTGTCGAAGCCAGGCCATCAGATTATCGAAGGGGCTAGGCTCGTTGGAGGGAGTCGGTCCCGGGTTCGTCGGTCCGGCACCTGCGGCAACGGGCGTCACGGGAGCCCCACAGGAGACGCAGAAAGACATGCCAGACCTTATCTCTGCCCCGCAGTTGCGGCAGTAGCGCTGCTGCCCAGATCCCTCTGACACTCCTCCTCCTCAACCAACGCTGGCCCCAAACATAACCTGGGCTCAGAAAGCGCTGCAAGCCGCCTATCCCAGCGGCCAGTGAACCATCCTTACCCCGGTCGTCAGTATGCCACGGAAGCATTCATTGGTACAAGCGAATCCCGATAGAGGGTGACGACCCCGACACGGACTCTCAGTGGTCCCGGGCATCATCAGAATTGATCAGTACCTTGGAGGCCGCCCCGTCCTGACGACCCCCACATCGGCCTTCAGTATCTCCAAGATCATCTCACGAGCCCCCTCCTCCCACTCGCCCCGTAAGATCTCCTCCCCTTCGGGGTCGTCCTCGCCAATCCGCTCCTGGCAGCCTTCGACCGGCGAACGGGCGGCCCTGTATGCAGGGGTGGAGCCGAGTTAGCCGTACCCCTCCTTGATCGCCCTCAGCCTGGTGTACTCGGTCGGGTATTTGCTCTTGAGATGTGCAAGCCAATACCCCCCAGCCACACCACCGGGGCCGTTGATGAGAAGACCGCAGAGGTTCCCGATTTCGCCCAGGTACCTCTCCTGTTCTTCCTGCAACTCCTCTGAGGTGATGTACCCACCACCCTCCGGGACGGCTTTCCTCCGGCTCCCCACGTAGGCAGACATACTCTGGTGCCTGGCTCGGTTGGGATCCTCCGGTAGTTCGGCAGCTTCCCGCAGAAGTCGTTCGTAGAGTCCTACGACGATATACTCCTCTCTGGCGGGAGGAACGGACCCTGTAACCCTCTACAACGACGAAGACTCTCGCCAACCAAGGAGGGGTTCGATGGGTCGCTTCGTCCAGCAACATCGTTCCCCCACGGGGCTGGCTTTGGCACCTTGGAGATAAGCATTCCCCAGGTTGCCGGGCGGTCACAGGGCCAGTCCCTCGCGCCTCTCTCGATGCTTACGCTGTTTATTGTACAGTGACACCTCTTCTCGATCAGGGACGTCCGAGGAGATCGCCTTTTGGGTGGACACCGCTACAGGCACACCACCCGTACGCGCGTTGCAGGTCTCGTTCATCTCCGTCTCGCTCGTGGTCCAACAGATTGTCACCGCTCACCGCTCGGTAGACGTAGAGCCGCTTGGAATGGGCGATCGCACCGAGCGAAGCTAGCTTCGCTCGATACCGCCAAGTGCCCGACAAATCTTGCTTCGACCAGTTATCGGGAACCAGGCGCTACCAGGCGAGTCCCGAACCGCCAGGCAAGAACCCCTAACCTACGGGAAGAAACCACCAGCGGGCGACTGGGTGGCGGGACGCCGGGATGATTTGGAAGGCTCGTTGGTCCCCTATGAACTGCGCAACTGACGAGGCAGCCATTTTCCGATCCCTAGCTCGTGTCAGTCAGCCCTATCGCTCGTGCCAAAGAAGTGACGATGAACTGATTTAGCGACGCTTCTTCTAGACGGGCTCTCCTCACGAGATCCCCATGCAGGCTCTTCGGCATGCGCACCAGTACCCTGCCAGAATAAGTTAGGTTTCTCTCTATCTCTTTAGGCTTCGGTACACGCCTCTGGCTCTTTAGCGCGTCCTCGATCCAGGCCTGCTTGGACTGCTCCACCGCCGGCCACAACTTTAGCAAGTCGTCCGCCCAAGCCGTACATCCTGGTAAATCTTCTACTCGAGCAAAGTAGCCGTCCTCGCCGGGCACGACCTCAACTGGATAGGGCAATCTCATGTAATAGTCGATGCTCTGGGCCACGATTCCGGTCTCCTCTAAAGACCTTGCTTTTCAATCATCTTCACCATAGCACTCATCGTTTTAACCTTTTCCTCCCTTAGGGTAATTTCTCGGCGTACCTTATCCTACTTCTGATCTCCAGAGAGAGTGTAGTCTGAGCCCTTTGGTCTCTCTAGAACCTCCCCAACCCCTCATACCTGGAGGGATACGTCCGCTTTGATGCGTGAGCTTTACAAGTACTCCTCATTATGCAACCAGGTGGCAGTCCTGCACCCACCGCAGCGTGGTGTATGATACTATATACGATATCAGCTAGCTACGGAGGTACGCAAGAAAATGAGGAACCAGACGACGAACGAATACAAGCCGACACAGGAGGAAAAAGCTTTGGAGAGGTTACTGGAGATCAACAAGGAGGTACTCTCTGGGGCGGCCCGTATCATCCTCAGGGAGGCGATGAGGGCAGCCTACGCAGAGAACCTAATAAACGGCCATTGTTTCCAGCCGGAGGAGTACGATGAGGCCCTGCAGAAGATGCGTCTGGCGGCCGCCGAACTTACCGTCAGGGATCGCGGCTTACTCGCTGAACTCGTGTGCGCCGGTAAAGCCGCCGCCTCTTCCATAGACCCGGACGACGAAACCCTCGCGGGACACAAGGTGCGCCGCGGGGACGTTCATTGGTACTACGGGATGGCCTACGGCATGGTCGAGGAGATACTTCAGGACGTTTGAGAAAGTCGAACGCTACGAGGTGAGCATCGGGGAGAAAAGGATAATCTCGACCACCCAGAAAAGACCGCCACCTTTCCTCCTATGAGTAACTCGCTCGGAGTGTCGGATGCCACCTTTACCCTAACCTGCGAGACAGGGAGGTCGACGTGCAGAAACTGAAGACACTAAGAGAGGATAAGGTCCTCTCCCAGAGGGAACTCGCCAGGATGGCAGACCTCGCCTACGGGACGGTCTGGCGGATCGAGAACGGCTTCCCGGAGGCCCGTACCTCGACCATCCGCAAGCTGGCGGAGGTTCTCGGGGTGGAGCCCAGAGAGCTGGTCAAGCGGGAGGACAACTAGAGATGGCCATGACCGACAATAACGGGGCCAAGGTCGTCTTATATGCCAGGGTTTCCACCGAGGAGCAGGCCAAGAGCGGCTACTCCCTGGCCCAGCAGTTGGAGGCTCTTAGAGAGTATGCCGACCGCGAGGGATGCGAAGTCCTCGCCGAGGTGAAAGACTGCGGGCAAAGCGGATCCACACTTGACCGTCCGGGATTGGACCGCGTGCGCGATCTAGTCGCCGAGGGTGGCATCTCTGTCGTGCTGGCCCAGGACCGGGATCGCTTCGCCCGCGAGCCGGCTTATCACTACCTCTTGCGTCGGGAGTTCGAGGAGCATGGAACTAAGATCCGCGCTCTCAACGATAAGGGAGACGAGAGTCCCGAAGGGCAGCTGACCGACGGTATCTTGGACCAACTTGCTAAGTATGAGCGGGCCAAGACTGCCGAGAGGACCCGTAGAGGTCTGCTACGCAAGGCACGGGAAGGCAAGGTCATCAAGGGGCCAAAGCCCAACTTCGGATTTCGTTTCAACGAGTCTAACGACCAGTTGCTCATCCACGAGCCAGAGATGAGATTGGTAGAGAAGATCTTCCGCATGGCCGCCGAGGGTATGGGCCCGAAGGCGATCCAGACCCGTCTGTACCAAGAGGGCATCCCCTCACCCACAGGGAAGAAGTGGTGGCCGCACAGGATCATCAAGAACCAACTGATCCTCAATGACCTCTACAAATCTCATTCCTATAAAGAGATACGCGAGTTGGTATCCCCGGAGGTCGCCGAGAAACTCGACCCTTCCCAGAGCTACGGCGTCTGGTGGTACAACCGCAGGAACGTCACCAAGAAGCACAGCTCCGAGCGCGATGGTAATGGGGGCAAACGCTACAGGGCCCGAACCTCCGTGAAGACCAGGGACAAGGAGGAGTGGATAGCCGTCCCCGTCCCAGCGTACCTGCCCCGCGGACTCGTAGATAAGGCGCAACTCATGATCGAATCTAGGAAGGGCAACGAGCGCAAGCACCGGACGCGAGAGTGGGAACTAAAAAACCTTATGCGCTGCTCGTGTGGGCAAAACATGATTTTGAACACCAGTCGCCACAAAGGCAGCTCCTACCACTACTACAGGTGCAAGAGAGAGGCCGCCTACGGTCGGGACGCCTGCTCACAGAGGAGTGTTAGGATCGAGAAGGTCGAGCCTCTAGTATGGGAGTTTATCTCCAGCGTCCTCAAAGATCCCGAAAAGGTGCGGGCGGGACTCGAGGCCTTGGTCCAACGCGAATCTGCGGCTCCGGGTGCAGACCCCGTAAGAGAGATCGCGCGATGGGAGGAGAAGCTGTCAGAGAATGCTCGCCATCGTAGAGCGTACCAGGATCAGCAGGCAGTAGGGCTCATGACGCTAGAGGAGCTGCGCTCACGGCTCAGAGAGCTCGACGACGCTCGCAGGGTGGCAGAATCGGAGATAGAGGCGCTGAGGAGCCATCAACAGCGGGCTAAACAGCTGGAGGAAGACCGAGAGGCGGTACTCGCCTCCCTGGCGGAAGTGATCCCAGATACGCTGGACGATCTCTCCGGAGAGGAGCGTAACAAGCTCTACAGGATGCTCCGTCTTACGGTGACGCCACTCGCCGAGGGCTTTGAGGCCTCGGGAGTGTTTTGCTCACTGAGACCCACACCTGAGGGTAGAAGAGATCGG
>JADDPM010000031.1:2249-18089 GCA_016781885.1 Rubrobacter sp. | reverse complement strand
GAGCTTCCGCCAATAGGCTGGCAACTTTTCATACTTGGCAGCTCTCAGAGCGATTCGACAGCCTTCCCATCGTTTCTTGATACATACGCTACTTGCCTATTGGCGGAGCCTCTTATGTACTTAGACCTTTGTTGTGAACCATCTCACACTTTTAATGTTTGAAGTGCATCTATATGCGGTATGAATATAAAACACGAAGCAAAGGCTTACCAATAAGCCAAAGAAGGAGACGATCTATGGATCAGCAGCAGGCGCAGAACATCAATCAGGCCAGCGAGGAGCTAACCGACTCGGCCAGGCAGGCGTTTCAGATGCTCGCCGACAGGACGGTTTCCTTGCAGGAGAGTAATCTGAGGCTTACGCAGGACTTCTTCCAGAACTGGATCCAGCAGCTTCAGAGCCAGACCGAGGGTAACCGCCAGGCAGCCCAGACCGTTCAGGAGCAGGGCGAGCGCCAGCAGCAGGCCCTCCAGACCCTTACTCAGGAGTCCACGAACGCCTACTCTGAGTTTCTAAACTCGGCTTTGTCGTTCTACCAGGAGACGTTGAGGTCTGCAACGCAGGTAGCGCAGAACAACATGCAGGCTGCTAGCCAGGCCACTCAGCAGGGAGTGCAGGCTGCTGGTCAGGCTGCTCAGCAGGGAGTGCAGGCCGCGAGCCAGGCCGCGAGCCAGAGCGCTCAGGCTGCTGGACAGGCCGGTCAGCAAAGTGCCCAGGCCGCCAACCAAGCCGCTCAGCAGAATGCTGAGAGTGTCCAAGAGGGCGTGAGTAACGTCCAGAGAGCAATCGCCGAAGTGCCGATCAAGGGTTACGACGATCTGAATGTCGGGGAGATCGTAGCTCGGCTGGACAGCCTCTCGGCCGAGGAGTTGGAGCAGGTTCGCGAATATGAGCAGCGCAACAAGAACCGTTCGACCCTGATAGAGCAGATCGACGATAGGTTGAGCAGCGCTTCGTAAGGGAACCCTTCTCACAACAAGTGTTAAGGGCCGGAGTCTCCTAGGGGACTCCGACCCTCTTCTTATGCCTCTGTGTCTCCGAGAAGACTAGTCTTCTCGGAAGGCGACTGAATAGAGTCTAACTAAGGGGGCCGGGGCTTCTACAACCCGACCCTCTTCTTAACCTCTGAGGTTCCGAGCGGTTGCCCTCTCCAAGCTAAGATATGAGCCTTGCTCCCCCGTCTTAACGATGGCGTCCCGCTGCTTACTACCGCCGGATCCCCGAAGGACCCCGGCCCTTTATATCGTGCCTCTAGCTCACACACTTTTCGAGCGCTAATCCGTGAAGCTATTTCTGAGGCGCTGGACATTCTCTAGGGGCATTGGTGACGCCAATTGGGAACGATTGAGCTCCTTGGGCCACAGCCCCCTTAGTTAGGATAGCGTTCCTAGCTTCCGGGTTGTTGCTCGGGGTAGTGGCCGCGTTCGTCGCGCACTCGTCCGCAGGGATGCGGGGATTATGGATCGCCAGGGCTGGCGCGGCCATCACGGACAGAATCAGTGCCGAGGTCACGCCCCCGACCACTACTTGCCTTACTCTCTTCCACCCATCCTCTGTTTCTGGTCGCTGAACACTTCCCGCATAATCTACGTGTTCGAGGAGTCGGGCGAGGTGGAGAGGTTCGGGTACGGTACTCTCCCCGGACACGGCGAGCGCGATGAGGAGCGGTTCCTCGTCGAGCGGTTCCTCGTCGAGCGGGACCGCGAAGACGGCTCGGTCTACTACGACGTCTTCGCCTTTTCCCGGCCGAACCATCCGCTCGCCTGGTTCGGCTACCTTTTCGCCCGCGCGCTGCAGAGACGCTTCGCGCGCGGCTCTAAGAAGGCGATGATCAGGGCCGTGGCCCGCTCGACCTGGTGTTGCCGATAGCGGGGCGTCTCCGGTTCGTGTTCCTCGTATGCCCGGAGCAGCAATCCCCGCGTTTCGCGAGAGTTGCTAGACTGCCCCGCGATGAACGCCACCACACACTCTATCTTCGGGGTCGCGGCCCTTGCCGGCTCATTCCTGCTCATTGGGGAGGAGCCGCCGCTCTACGCCTACCCCGCGGCCGTCGTGGCCGCGTGGCTGCCGGACGTGGACAACCCGCGCAGCCGCCTGGGCAACGGGTTGAGCCGGATGAAGAACCCAGCGCTGAACCTCCTTACCCGGCCGTTGAGCTGGGCGTTGAGGGTTGCTTCGTTCGTGCTTATACGCACCGTCGGGCACCGGACTCTCACGCATTCCCTGCTCGGAGTAATGATCTTTTGTCTCTTGATCTCACCGCTTGCGCCGCTCTCCCCGGACCTGTTCCTGGCCCTCGTGGCCGGCTACGCTTCGCATCTCTTCGCCGACGCTTTGAACATGAGAGGAGTGCCGCTCTTGTGGCCGGTGGGGCGGCCCTTAAGGCTCTTGCCGGGGGGTATCAGGTCGGGCGGGGCGGTGGAGTTCGCGGTGGCGGTCGTCGTAGTCGCGGCGGCGGGATTCGGGATCTACGCTCTACACCCCGTGCTCTCCAGGGTGTTCGCCTCCGCGACCTTCTAGCCACTCCAGGGCTTCGTAGCTTCTGGGATGGGTCGGGCGCCCGCGCTCTTCATTGTGGGAGATCGAACGGTCCAGGGCGACCATCGCGGCCTTCCGCAAGTCTTTCAAAGCCAGCTTGCGCAGGGTCTCCACGCCGGGCTGGTCGCGGTCTGGCTCGATCTTGTCGGCCACGTACAACGCGAGCGCCAGCGGCCCCATCCCGGGCTCGCCCATTGTATGCGCCCGCACCGCATCCAGTACCTCGTCGTCCTCGACCCCCAGATCCTCCCTCGCAAGCTCCGCCGCGACTGGGCCGTGCAGGAGCATCGGCCGCTCGCGTTCGAGGTCGTTCGCATGGATGCCCTTCTCTCCAGCTAACCGCAACATGTCCTCTTTCCTCATCTCCCGGGCGGAGTCGTGCAGGAGGGCGGCCAGGCGCGCCCGGCCGGGGTCGAGGTTGTGGATCCCCGCGAGACGTTCGGCGGTGTCGGCGACGCGTAAAGTGTGGGCGTGGCGCTTGCCGGAGAGGTGTTCGCGGGCATAGTTCTCGGCGGCCGCGAGGAGGGAGTCGTCCATCATGGCGGGGATTGTAGAATAAGACGATGCAGAATGAGAAGACGAAAACCGAAGCTCTTGAGGATACCGGCACCATAGGGAGCGCGGAGATAGTGACTATCGGGACCGAGATGCTGCTCGGGGACCTGGTGGACACGAACTCGGCCTGGTTGAGCAGCAGGCTCGCATCTTTGGGAGCCTCCCTGTACCGTCACACGACCGTCGGGGACAACCGGGAGCGCATCATCACCGCCCTCTCGGAGGCCGCCTCGCGGGCGGACCTCGTCGTTACCACCGGGGGTCTCGGACCGACCTCCGACGATTTGACCAACGAGTGTCTGGCGATCGCGGCGGGCCGCAAGATGGTCGAGTACCCCGAGGCGAGGCGGCACGTGGACGAGAAGTTCGCTACCTTCGGCCGCAAACCGACGCCGTCGAACTACAAGCAGGCGCTCTTCCCCGAGGGTACCAGGCTCATTCCGAACCCTTTGGGCACGGCTATGGGCGCGCTCCTCGAGCTCGACGGTGCTCTGGTCGCCACGTTGCCCGGCGTACCGGCGGAGATGAAGGGCATGTTCGAGGGGACGCTGGCGCCCCTCGTAAGAGAGCGAAGCGAGGGCGCCATCGTCTCGCGTACACTCCACTTCACCGGTATCGGCGAGTCCGCCCTGGCCGAGAAGGTCCAGGACTTCCTCGACGCCTCCGATCCGACGGTCGCTCCCCTGGCGAGCCAGGGGAAGGTCAGGCTGCGCATCACTACCAGGGCCGCCACCCTGGAAGAGGGCGAGAAGAAGATAGCGCCGGCGGCCGAGGAGATCCTCACCCGCCTCGGCGACTATTACTTCGGCGCCGACGACGAGACGCTCGAAGGGGCTGTCGGACGCATCCTTACCGAGAGAGGCGAGACCCTCTCCCTCGCCGAGAGTTGCACCGGCGGTCTTCTCGCTAAGCGCCTGACCGACGGGGCCGGCTCCTCGACATACTTCAAGGAGGGCCTCGTCACCTACTCCAACGAGTCCAAGGAGCGTCTGCTCGGGGTGCCCCACGACCTCCTCGTCGAGCACGGGGCCGTGAGCGAACCCGTGGCGAGGGCGATGGCCGAGGGGGCTCGCAAGGCCGCCGGGACCGACTATGGGCTCTCCGTTACGGGCGTCGCCGGGCCCGGTGGCGGCACGGAGCAGAAGCCGGTAGGGCTTGTCTTCGTCGGGATCTCCGATGAGGACGGAGTGGTAGCCGAAAGGCTAGACCTCTCGGCCTGGAAGCACTCGCGCGAGGCCGTCCGGGAGCGGAGCGCCAACCGTGCCTTCGACCTCCTCAGACACCATATGTTGGGACGAGACAAGACCTAAAGAAATCGCCCTTGTCAGATATGGAGAGCAGTAGTAAAATCCTCCTCGTTGTTAGCACGGAGAGGAGGTGATCCAGATAGACGCATCGAGTAGTAGTCGCGGGTATCTTCTGGGAGAGGTGGCTCTGACCTAGGCCCACTGAAAGCCCTGCGGGATACTGGGTTACAAAACCATCCGCCTCTCCAAAAGTTGCAGGCGGACGTGCTGAACCAGATACCTGCGTAGCACTCAAAGGGTACGGCCCCCGGACTTTCCGGGGGTCTTTTTTTGTTCTGAGTTGGTCAGCCAAAGGACGCCGGAGGCTCGTTACGGGGCAACACCGCCCGGGACTCCCGCGATGGATACCCGCGGACGTGGTCGCTGGTAGCCGGTTGGACCGTCGCCAACCGGGCGGCCAAAAGCTGGCGGCTATTATTCCCCGTCGAAGTAGCCGACCTCGGCGTCGCTCCTCAAGAACTTGCTAAAGGTCCTCTTCTCTTTCGGACCTCCGGGCGCGGCCCCGGCGAAGATACCGACCTTTCCGGAGTCGGGGTAGACCATTACGTCCGGCTCCGACATCGTCGAGAAGCAAAGGTAGCGTAAATCCTCGTTCGAGGTGTTGAGGATCTGGTGCGCCCCCGTCTCTCCTGCGGGCAACGCTACATAGTCTCCCCGCGAGACTTCGATCCCCTCTCCGCCGATCCTGAGCGTGCCCGAGCCTTCGAGGACGTAGATGGCCTCCTCGTTGGCGAGGTGGTAGTGGTAGGGCCACGCCCTGCGCCCCGGCGGTATCTCGTAGAGGCTGCACCCCAGCTTCTCTCCGCCGGCGGCCGAGCTCAACTGCTTGCGGCGGTGGCCGAACTTCTCGCCGTGCGACCGCTCGCCCCACTCCAGATCTCTCTCGTTCACAACGTTCGGATGATCCGTCATGCTCCTCCTCTCTATACCCTCAACATACGCAGCTAGCTTATAAGTTTATGTTATATGCATCAACATTGATAAGCAAATCAATATAAAGTATGGTCTACGGGTCTTTGCCTATCTCTTGTAGTTTTGGAAGAGGGATGTGGAGAGATTGGCGAGGAGGCGATCCTTCGAGGGTAGAGCTTGGGAGGGTGATGAAGAAGGAGCGGTATCTGAGTGCTCGTGAGGCGGCGGAGGAGCTAAAGATTAGCTTGTCAACGCTGTACGCGTACGTAAGCCGTGGTCTCATACGTTCGGAGGCGACGGGAGAGAAGAAGCGTACTCGACGGTACCGGGCGGAGGACGTGCGCAGGCTCAAGGAGCGTGCAGAGCAGCGCCGGGACCCGGGCAAGGTGGTGGAGGGGGCGCTCTCGTGGGGGACGCCGGTGATGGAGTCCGGCATCACCCTGATCTCGGACGGCAAACTTTACTATCGGGGACGGGACGCTTTAGCTCTCGTTGGCGAGAGCACGATCGAAGAGGTGGCGGCCCTGGTCTGGACTGGAGATCCGGATGGCGCCTGGTGGCTCTTTGCTCCCGATTCATCCGCCTTTTCCCCTCGTTTTGAGTCCGTTCGAGAAAGCGTGGCCGGTCTCGCGCCCTTCGAAGCCTTCCAGGTCCTGTTGCCTCTGGCGGCGGTCGAAGACCTCGCCGCCTACGACCTGCGGCCCGCAGCCGTGGCGCGGACCGGAGCCCGCATCCTCCGCCTGATGGCGGCCATCGCCGCCGGAGAGGAAGTTGCGGGAGTGGGCGTAGCCGAGACCTTGCAACGAGGTTGGGCCTCTGAGGATCCGGAGATCGCGGTCCTCTTCGGCTCCGCCCTCATCCTCTGCGCGGACCACGAGTTGAACGTCTCGGCCTTCACTGCACGCTGCGTGTCATCGTCCGAAGCAACGCCGTACGCCGTAGTTACGGCTGGGTTGTCAGCTTTGCAGGGTGTAAAGCACGGCGGTCATACCGAGCTCGTCGAGGCGTTCCTGCGCGAGGCCGAAACTTCAGGCTCCGCGAGGAAGACCATCGCCGACCGCTTGAAACGTGGAGAGAGCGTACCGGGCTTTGGGCACCCTTTGTACCCGGGTGGAGATCCCCGAGGCAGCGAACTGCTCCGCCTTGTGGCTTCGGCCTGTCCTCAAAACCCTGCCGTCGCGCTCTCCGCTGCCGTCGCCGAAGAAGCCCTAGATCTCATAGGTGAGCGTCCCAGGGTGGACTTCGGTCTCGTGACTTTGGCGCGGGCGCTCGAACTGCCGCCCGGTGGGGCAAAGGCACTGTTCGCTCTGGGCAGGACGGTTGGCTGGATCGGCCATGCTATCGAACAGTACGGGAGCGACTCTCTCATACGGCCCCGCGCCCGCTACGTTGGGGAGCAGCCGTCGGGGTAGTAGACCTCCGTCTAGGCGGGCGCCGACAGCGCCCCGAGCCCGTTCAAGATGATGAGCAGTACGGGGAACGAGTTGAACGTGGCGTGCGCGACGAAGCATGGCAGGAGGCTCCCCGTGCGGCGGTAGAGCGCACACAGGGCGATTGCCAGGACGAAGAGGACCGCCAGGATCGCGGGCGCCAGGTGCGCCAGCGCGAAGAGCGCTGACGAGAGGAGCGCCGAAATGGCAAATGAAACCTTCTCGCCAACCCCTCCGCGCACCGCGCCAGCCTTGTCGCGGGAGAACAGGAGGCCCAGCCGGTAGAGACCGCCGAAGATGGCCCCCCGGAAGAAGAACTCCTCGACCGCCGGACCGAAGAGGACGACCACGGCGACGACCAGTGGTATCGCCGTCGCGGGGCTCTCCTCGGTCCAGGCGGACAATCCCTCCATCAGAGGTCCTTGAATGGCCGTGTCGGTTGAGTAGCCGAGCTGCTGCAGGACGTAGGCGCTTAGAGGCGAGAGCGCCAGACTCACCACCAGCGCCCCGAGACCGAAGAGCAGCCCAATCCCCACCCCGACCAGATAACCGCCGCTTGGCTTCGAGAGGCCCAGAGGTGTCAAGGAGTATCTCGCCGGCCTCCCGAGCCCCCGCGCCACAGAGACCCCGATCCAGAAAAATCCAACCGCGAGCACGACGAGCACGAGATCCTGTAAGACCACGAGCAGCAACGACTCGGCCGCCCTCTCAGGCATCCTCGTCGCTCCTCAAGTAAACCTCGCCCGACGGCCACCCCCGTGTTGCGTCTGCTACTAGCCTTTGCTTGATCCAGCCTGGAAGCAACGGTAACTCGTCCAGATCCTCTACCTCCACCCAACGTAGCTCCTTGAGGGTAGGCTCCGAGCCCTCCTCGACCTCGGGGTCACTCCCGAGCTCCGCCTCCTCGTCCGGCTCCGCCTCTATACGCGCCGTAACGTCCACCGTATGCCTGCCCTCGGCCATAAACTCGCTCACGTAGAGCACCCCCGCGAAGCGACCCGCAAGGCCCGTCTCCTCCATCAACTCCCGCTCGGCGCACTCGGGAATAGTCTCGCCCGGCTCCAGACGTCCGCCCGGAAGGACCCAGTACGGCTCCCGGCCCGGCTTCTCGTGGCGCACGAGGAGCAGCGTATCGTCCCGCTCCACGACAGTTCCAACCCGGATGCCGAAGTCCATACTCGAAGAAGATCGATCTTTGCCCATGAGGCCCGAGTATACCTTCCCTCCGCTCCCCCAAGAGCCGTCGGGACGTAGCCTTTAGACCTACTGAGCCGGTTGACGAGGGCCGACCTGGCTGCCGTAGCCCTTCAGACCTCACGCCGACGAGCGAGTGCCGATCTGGCTGCCGACCCAGACGTAGCCGTCTGACCAGACCTCGCGTTTCCAGATCGGCACGATCTCCTTGATCCGCTCTATCGCATACCTGCTCGCCTCGAACGCCGGCCCGCGCCGGGGCGTCGCGACGACTATCGCCACGCTCGCCTCACCAGGGGCGACCCGCCCGAGCCGGTGTACGATAGAGACGTGTCCCACCTCCCACCGCTCCCTTATCTCCGCCCCGATCTTCTCCAGCTTCCTGTCCGCCATCGGCCTGTAAGCCTCGTACTCCAGGTACTCGACCGACGCGCCGCTCGACTCGTCTACCCGCGTCGTCCCGACGAACGTGGCGACGGCCCCGCAGTCCGGCCTCTGGGCCTTCAGGATGAGCGCGCCTACGTCTATGGACTCCTCGACGATGCGGAACAACTAGCCCCCCGAGACGGGCGGCAGCACCGCGACCTCGTCGCCGGCGGAGACCGTCTCGTCCATGCTCGCGTACTCGTTGTTGATCGCGAAGGCGAGCGTGCCGCGCATGGGCCCCAGAGCCGGGTACTTGTGCGTGAGCATTGAAAACAGCTCGCGCAGGGTTACGCCGCTGGCCGTTATCTCTTCCTCGCGCGTCCCGGCGGCGTCCGCCGCCGCGCCGAAGAGCAGTACCTTTACTCCTTCTTCCATAATAGTGATGGTAGCATCGGGGCTAACCCTTTGTTGCCCCACTGAGGAGACCTTCGGTGAGGTAGCGTTGGACGAGGGTGAAGAGGACGACGACCGGGATCACGGCGACCACCACCGAGGCCATGAGCAGGTTCCACGCCACACCCTCCTCGCTGACGAAGTCGTAGAGACCAACGACCACGACCTGTTTCTCAAGGCTGGAGATAAACGAGAGCGGCAGGATAAACTGGTTCCAGGCCAGGATGAAGGTGTAGATCGCCGTGGTGACGAGCCCGGGGGCGCTCAGGGGCAGGACTACGCGAAGGAGGCTGTCACGGCGGGTGCCGCCGTCTACCCAGACCGCCTCCTCTACGTCCTTGGGGATGGACCGGAAGTAGCCAGTGAGCATCCAGGTCGCGAAGGCCATCGAGAGGGCTGCGTCTCCGAGGATCACCGCCGTCAGGGTGTCATAGAGCCCGGACTCGCGCATAAAGCGGTAGAGCGGGATGACGATGATGACGGGCGAGAACATCTGGGTGGTCAAGAGGGCGAACATGTACGGTCGCCACCCCGGGAACGAGAACCGGGCCAGGGCGTAGGCCGAGGGGATAGCCAACGCCATCACCAGCGCCGTGGACGAGAACGCCACGATGGCGCTGTTCTTGAGATAGGAGAGCAGCGGGATCTCGCTCCATATCTCTACGAAGTTCTCGAAGCGGACCGGGGCCGGCAGCCATGTCGGGTCCGGGGTCTGTACGGCGTTTAAGGGCTTGAGCGCGCTTATGATCATGATCCAGACCGGCATCAATAGAAAGCCGAAGAGCACTAACAGAAGGGCAAGCACCAACGTCTGACGGACGAGAGCTGTCTTCATACCGCGTTCTCTCTGCCGTAGAGCCTGACGTAGACGAGGCTGAAGACGAGCAGGATTATGAACGTTACCGTCGCCAGGGCCGCGGCGAGGCCGAACTGGAGCCGGTCGAAGGCTTGGGTGTAGGTGTAGGTAACCATGATGTCGGTTGAGTTGAGGGGACCGCCGCCGGTCAATGCGTAGACGATGTTGAACGAGTTGAAGGTCCAGATGCTGCTGACGAGCGTGGCGACGAGGGTGACGGGGGCGAGCTGGGGCAGCGTCACGTAGAGAAATCGGCCCCAGGCGCCGGCCCCGTCTATCTTAGCCACCTCGTAGAGGGTGCGGTCTATCCCCTGCAGCCCGGCCAGGAAGACGAAGGCCATGAACGGCAGTCCCGTCCAGGCGTCGGTGACGACCGCCGCGGCAAAGGCGCTGTTCTGTCCACCGAGCCACACTACGGGCTCGTCTATCAGCCCGATCTGGCGGAGCAGGTCGTTGAGGTAGCCGAAGTTGGCGTCGTACATCCAGCGCCACACGATGGCCGCCGCGACGAGCGGCATGGCCCAGGGGACCAACAGCAGGGCTCTAAAGACCTTGCGTCCCCGGAACTTCTGGTTGAGCAGCAGCCCCAGGGACATCCCCAGGATCAGCTTGAGCATGACCGAGGAGAAAGTCCACAGAAAGGTCTGCCTCACGACCTGCCAGAAGAGCGGGTCCCGGGCCAAGGTGCGGTAGTTCTCAAGCCCGAGAAATCTTCCTGTCCCGATCAGCTTTACGTCGTGCAGCGAGAGCCAGAAGGTGTTGACTATCGGGTAGAAGATGACGGCGGCTATAAGCAGGAATCCCGGCAGTATCGCCAGATAGGGCCCGAAGCTGCGCCGGCGCTGATCGCCCTTCTTCGCGGTATTGAGAGCCATTTCTAGGCCCGATCTAGCGCGGCGTTAGCCTTCTCGGCGGCGGCGTCGAGCGCCGTTTTCGGGTCCTCGTCCTGCAGGGTCTGCTGGACGGCGGCGATGAGGGCGTTCTCGACGTCCGTCCAGCCCACGACGTTGGGGTAGGGCCTGCCGAACTCACCCGAGGGGATAAAAGCCTCGGACCAGTAGGGGTCGTCGGCGAACTCCGGCCTCTCGGCGACGCTCTCCTTGACCGGCTGCAGCTGGGTGGCTATGGAGTAGTCGAAGACCCAATCGTCCTGCGCGGCAAACTGCAGAAACTCGTTCGCAGCTTCGGGATCTCCTTCGGTGAAGATGCTTAGAGTGTCCGTCGTCGCCAGAGTCGCCCTCGTCTCCCAGGGGGGAAGGGGCATGACAGCGGCGTTCTCGTCCATCTGGATCGTGGACTCCTCAGACCGCATGAGGGCGCGCATCCAGGGGCCGGTGATGATCATGCCTAGCTGCCCCTGCCGGAAGAGGCTGTGCAGGGCGGGCTCGTCGTTGGTTATGGCCCCGGGCTCGGCGTAACCGTCCTTTACCACGCTCGCGTAGCGCGTAAGGGCCTCCACACCCGCATCAGAGTTGAAGAGGGCCTCCGTGCCGTCCTCGCTCAGGACCTCGGCGCCTGCGGACCACAGCCAGATCAGGAACTGCACCGCGGTCGAGGTGTGGTCGAGCCCGGCTATGGCGAACCCGTAGACATCGTTGTCCGGATCGTGCATCGTCCTCGCGGCGGTGAGCATCTCGTCCCAGCTCCGCGGTGGCTCCAGCCCGGCCCTCTCCAGGAGATCGCTGCGATAGAAGAGCGCCCGCGTCGAGAAGCCCCACGGCATCCCGTATAGCTCCCCGTCCACCATGCCGCCCTCGACTGCGCTCGCGGTGAAGCCCTCGACGGCGGCTGAGTCCACCGGGGCCAGGGCGCCGAGGTCCGCGAAGTCCGGCAGCCACCTGCCCGGGTAGTAGGCCGTTGCCAGTGGGTCTCCGCCGCCGACCCTGGTAGTTAGCTCCTGCTGGGACTGCTCTATCCCCACGTACTCCGGCTCAAACTGCCGCCCGGACTCCTCCTGAAACGCCGCCGTGAGGTCCGCGAAGTAGCTCTTGCGCGCATCATCTGTACCGGTGACGAAGAGTCCTAAAGAGTCGCTCCCCCCGCCACCCCCGCCGCCACAACCCGCCGTTCCCAGGACGTATGCGCCGGCCAAAGCGCCGCTGCTGACCTTCAAGAAATCTCGCCGCGACAGCCGCGATACCGCCATACGCATACCCCCTTACAAGGACTTTATCCGGCCCTGAGCACCTGGCTACGCGAACTCTCACGCGTTTGGCACGAGCCCCACCATATGTATTGTAGATTATGCGGCTCTTAGCGAATAGAGGTGAGGCGAGGGTCTACGGTTCCGGGGCGTACTCCGGCCCCACCACGACCTTGAGGGTGCGAGGTAAGACCGTGAACTCGGCGGGCTCGTCGCCGATGACCTCGCCGTCGACTGTGAAAACGAGGCCGGGCTCGGTCTCGACCCGTATCTCCCTGGCGCGTGTGGAGAAGACGCCTTCCTGGTCGAGGTAGTCTATGCCGGCGAGCGCCGAGGGGGTGAGCGTGAGGAGCTCCTTGAGCCCGATGTCCTCTATGACTACGACGTCGAGGAGCCCGTCTTCGGGATTGGCCCTCGGAGCGGCGGGCCACCCACCTCCGGCATAGCGGCAGTTGCCGACGGCGATGTTGACGGCGCGCACCAAGCGCTCCTCACCGTCGAGGGTGAGCGCCACCTCGCGCACGTCGAAGTTGCGGGATACCTCCAGCGAGGCGCGCAGGTAGGAGAGCTTGCCCCACTTGCCCTTGAGTTGCTCGTCGTTGGCGTCGGAGATCTGCGCTCCCAGACCTCCGGTCGCCACGTTAATGAAGAAGTGCTCCCCGACACCCCCGGAGCTGACGTGCGCCGTGTCGAGGGTTCGTGCCCGGCTCTGACGGATCACCTCCACCGCCTCGTCCGGGTCCTCGGGGATCGCCAGCGTCGCAGCGAGGTCGTTGCCGGTCCCGCTGGGCAGGAGGGCGAGCGTGACGTCCTCGGGGAACCCGGCCCTGCCCAGGCCGTTGACGACGTCGTTGATGGTGCCGTCGCCACCGGCGACGATTAGTAATCCATTCCGCCACTCCCGCGCGGCCTCGACAGCGTCTTCCTTGCCCCCGGTCTCGACCCAGTCCAGCTCCAGACCGTCCAGCTTGTCGCGCAACTGGTCGAGGTCATACGTTCCGCCGCCGGAGGAGGGGTTGCAGATCACCCGCACCTTCGCCTCCGAAGCTCTCATACCGCTACCCCTCTCTCGCTGCTTCCTCGCCGCCACAGAGTCTACCCTGGAGCGAGCCGCGCCAGTCTAGGAGGCGTGCCGGACGGGAGGCCCGGAGGTGTCCGCCGGGCCTTCCTCGTGGTCGAGCCGGTAGAGCTTTATGGCTGGAAGCCAGACCTCTTGCCCTCCGTCGAGCTTTACGGCGGCGTTGCGGCCGTCACCGGAGACGTAACGCACCTCGCCGTGGCCGAAGGGCGAGCCGACGCGCTCCCCGACTGAGAGGCCGGGCAGAAAGGCCTCTCTCAAGGCGGCCACGTAGGCGAGCGCGAGCGAGCGGCCGAGGTGTGCGCCCTCATCGCGCCGGTCGGCGACAAGGATACCGGCGATGCGGTAGAGGTTCGCCCTGGAGACCTGAGAGATCAGACACGCCCGGATCGTCTGGCGCACCAACTCCCCTTCGAACTCGGAGTACCGCTCCCCGCTCCGCCCGAGTATCCCCATAACCCGCGGGTACGCCCGCTCCACCGCCTCCTCGACCGTCAACCCGTTGACCCCACGTTCGTAAACGTGCGGGTCAAGCCGCTCCTCCTCCCGCCGCCGTGGGACGCTCAACCAGTTTTGTCTCTTCTCTGTCATAGATAGATTATACTGCATATACGCCTTTTTTCACTATTAAATCTCCTGCAAATGACGTATTTTAATCCTGAAATTAGAAGTTGGCTAACGACTTTGCGGGTTCTACCACCGGCTTCGAGCCATGCTAATGCGGTTAATAATTATGTCGAACCAGGGGGAGATGATACGCATGGCGGCCTCCTCGTCCGACCTCGTGCTGATTACTGGCGACTACGAGCTTGCGTTACACTTAAGGAGGAGCGGTGGAAGGAGATGTGAGTGAACTCAGGGGAGTTTCTTGAAAAACTAAAGCGTGAGGTTATCGGGCACCCGGCGCTGATGCATCCTTTTCTGGAGCGGTTCGGGGAGGGGGATGCGGGCGAGGAGGGGGTGAGGGAGTTCGCGATCCAATACTACCGTCACGTTCGGGTGAGCCGGTTGTATCTGGCGTCGCTCATCTCCAACTGCGGGAACGACGAGAGGCTACAGCTCGCGCTCGCGGAGATCCTCTTCGACGAGTACGGACATCTGAAGCCCGACGAGACTCATCCGGCCCTCTACCGGCGCTTCCTTATGGCTCTGGGCCTCACCGAGGAGGAGTGGGAGGCGCCGCCGACTCTCCCGGAGATACAGTTATACATAAGCGCCCACCGCGAGTTGACGCGTGACCCGGACGTCAGGTTGGGATTGGGGGCGCTCGGACCGGCGAGCGAGTGGCCGGTACCCCCGATCTACGTTCGCCTCACCGAAGGTCTCAAGAAGGCGACCGATATCTCCGACGAGGCTTTGGAGATCTTTACGAGCCACGTCACCATGGACGTCACCCACGCCCGCATCATGATGGATGCCATCGCCCCCTATACGGAGGACGAGGAAGGCCAGAGAAAGGTACGCGAGGGCGCCATGCGCTCCCTCGATGCTCGCTCCGTAATGCTCGACGGGCTCTACAAGGCCGTCTATAGGGAGCCGGTCCCGCTCGTGAGCAGCCCGGTGCGCGCAACCAACCTCTGAGATGCCCGAGCTACCCGAGGTCGAGACGATAAAAGAGGATCTGCGCGAGTTGGTCGTAGGGGCGAGGATAGAGCGCGCCGAGGTGCTCGATGCCGGCCTTGTCGAGCAGCCTTCGACGGAGGAGTTCACCCGGCGGCTCGCGGGACGCTCGATAACGAGAGCGCGGCGTCGGGCGAAACACCTCATCGTGGAGCTCGACGGCGGAGACTCGCTCGTTTTTCAGTTGAAGATCGGGGGTCAGCTACTACTCGTGCCGCCGGTCGAGGAACCACGGACCGCGCTCATGCTCGTGCTCCACCTGGACGGGGACCGGAGGCTCTTCCTGCGGGACGAGACGAGGTTCTCCCGGGCTCGTCTGCTGGATATGGGGGAGTTGGAGGTGCGGCTCGCGTCTCTGGGGCCGGAGCCGCTGGAAGAAGGGTTCGACGCGGAGTACCTGCGAAGAGTTCTATCCTCTCGAAGGGCGCAGATGAAACCCTTGTTGCTCGACCAGAAGGTCGTCGCCGGGATAGGTAACATCTATGCGGACGAGATCCTCTACGACGCGCGACTTCACCCCCGGCGCAAGGCGAACACGTTGGAGGGCGGCGAGTGGGAGGCGCTCCACGCCGCGATCCGGTCGAACCTCGCGGCCGGTGTGGCGCATCGGGGGACGACGGTGCGGCTCTACCGGGATGCGCTGAACCGGCCCGGCGAGCACCAGAACTACCTGCGCGTCTTCGAGAAGCACGGAAAACCGTGTCCGGGGTGCGGGGGAGAGGTCGTTCGGGAGAAGGTCGGCGGGAGGCCAACCCATTACTGTCCCTCCTGCCAGCGTGAGAATGGCCGCGGGGGGGAACAAGAGTTAACATTAAGTTGAGTATTAAGAAAGGAGAGATACGGTGGCGGACAATTTTGATCTGGTGGTTATCGGCGGGGGAAACGCAGGCTACATACCGGCGATCCGGGCCAGCCAACTCGGGATGAAAGTAGCCCTGATCGAGAAGCGGGAGAGCGGTCACCTCGGGGGGACGTGCCTCAACGTTGGCTGCATACCGACCAAGGCGCTCCTCCATACCGCCCAGTTGCTCCACGGCGTCAAGAACGGCGAGGAGTTTGGGGTAAAGGTAGGTGACGTCGAGTTCGACTACCCGGCCGCCGCCAAGCGCCGCGAGCAGGTCGTCAACCAGCTCAGGCGGGGCGTCCAGGGCCTCATGAAGAAGAACAAGATTACCGTCTACAACGGGGTAGGGAGCTTCGTCGAGCCCAAAAAGATAAAGGTCGAGGGCAACGATGGCGAGACGCACGAGCTCGAGGCCGGGAACGTTCTGATCTCCACGGGGAGCGCCGTGAGCACCCTGCCGGGTCTCGAGTTCGACGGCGAGAGGGTCATCTCGAGCGACGACATCGTGACGAACAACGAGTACTACCCGAAGTCCGTCATCATC
>JADDPM010000031.1:0-2197 GCA_016781885.1 Rubrobacter sp. | reverse complement strand
GCACCGATGTGACGATAGTGGAGCTCCTGGATCGCATCGTCCCTCTGGAGGACCCCGAGATCTCCGAAGTCCTCAAAAAGGAGTTCGAGGGTCGCGGCATTCAGGTCCTGACCAGCACGAAGGCCGATCCCGGGAGCCTCGAAAAGACCGACGACGGCGTGAAGATAAAGGTTGCGAGCGCTGGCTCCGGCGAACAGGAGGAGACAGAGGGCGAGGGTGGCTCCTACGGCGGCGAGGACGCCCCGATCGGTGAGGCCGACGGGGGAGAGACCCTGGAGGCCGAGGCGCTCGTGGTCGCCGTCGGGCGCAGGACCGTGACCGAGGATCTCAACCTCGACGTCACGAACGTCGAGGTCAACGACCGAGGCATCATCCAGGTGGACGGGTTCGGGCAGACCGCCGAGGACGGGGTCTACGCGGCCGGGGACGTGGTCGGAGGCTACTGGCTCGCGCACGCCGCCGGGCACGAGGGGATCATCGCCGTCGAGCACATGGCCGGCGAGGATCCGATGCCCATAGATCAGAACCTCGTCCCGCGCGTGACCTTCTGCAGGCCCGAGGTCGCCTCATTCGGGCTCACCAGAGCCCAGGCCGAGGAGCAGGGCTACGAGGTCAAGGAGTCTAAGTTCCCCTTCCGGGCTATCGGGAAGGCTCTTATCGAGGGCGAGCCTAACGGCTTTTTCAAGGTCGTGGCCGACGCCGAGACCAACCTCATTCTCGGGATGCATGCCATAGGTCCCAAGGTGACGGACCTCATAGCGGAGGGCGTCTTCGCCAAGCTCGTCGAGGGGACGCCGGAGGAGATCGGGATGTCCATCCACGCCCATCCATCCCTCGCGGAGGTCGTTGCGGAGGCCTCGATGGCCGTTGACGGACACGCGATCCACATGTAGGTGCCGTCTATCAGCAGGGAGACCTGACGGCTGATAACGATAGATTCGATCCTGCCCGCGACGGCTTCGGCTTCCGCAACCCGGTCGGCAGGACGCCCAACAGAACCTGCGGAGGAGTCCTCCGCAGGTTCGACGCTTTCGCCTACGGCAAGGGCCTTTGCTTCGGTATGGTCCTCGCCTCGCTCCTGTACTTCGTGGATAGTGTGGCCGGGACGCGTCGCCGGCAGCTCTCGGAGCTGCCGCTCTCACCGGGCCTGCTCGCCGTACTCCGCAGGTATCAGCTCCGGCAGTTCCACCCGCGTGCGGTGCTCGCCGCCGTGCGGGACTGGTTGGCCTCCGGGGGCGGCAGGCCGGGACGAGTCTCCGGGCTGCCCCGGCTCGTAGGGGAGAGCCCGGACCCGTGCGTACTGTGCTTCGGGCCGTCGTTCAACCGGAGGTTCTTCTACTGCCTCGCGCGGGCGCACGCGGTCGTGCCGTACCGGGCCGAGGAGGGGCGAGTATATGTCTACGACCCGAACTATCCGGGGGACCGGGGGAGGTTCGTGGAGCTCCGGCGTGGAGGGTTCGCTTACGACGGGTTCCGGTCGTCGGAGGGGTGGGGGATCGTGCTCTTGCCACTCTCCGCATGCTTCGGACGGCGTCCGAGTGACCGCGCGCCGAACCGGGTAAAGTGGGCGCGGACCGACGTACGAACGCGAGAGGAAGCGGGTGGGATCTATGGCGGAAGGTAGCGAGCAGGACGGGCGCCGAAAGCTCCTCGACAAGTTGTCCGGCGTGTATTCGCGGGTAGAGGCAGCGGACGCCAGGGCGGAGGCGGACCGCTGGATGGCCCGGCACCCCGACGACGAAGAGGTGCGCCGGGCCGTGGACCGGCTACAGCCGGCGGAGGGAGAGGAGGACCTGGGGGGAGAGCACCGGGCTGAGGAGGACCTGGAAGAGGGCAGCCCGACCTGAACAGCGGTCGTGGGCAAGGGAGCGTAAAGGAACTCGGTGCCGCATCTCCGTAGAATATCCAACATGTTCAACTACAAATACAGGCTCCAGATGCAGAACTTCGCCGCCAAAAAAGGACGGTCCGTCGCGCATCGAAAGGGACGAGATAGAGACGGTAGGCTCGAACATGGGGCTGAGCTCGGAGGAGTCCGTCCGCCTCTTCGAGAGCCTCGAAGGCGTTCACTGGCGGGGTGATTACCTGACGGTAGACGAGCAGGGGTGACGGACGTCCGGGTGAGAGACGTCTCATGACCGGCGTCCCCTAGATGAGTGGTGCGAGGATGTCAGGCCCACAGTTCTTTGATCCTTCC
>JADDPM010000258.1 GCA_016781885.1 Rubrobacter sp. | reverse complement strand
GTCGGGCGGGGCAGCGGTCGGGCCGCTGGTCTTCGGTCTGGTCGTGGAGGGCTCTTCCTTCAGTACTGCCTGGCTCGTCTCCGGCGCGCTCGTCTTCCTTGCCGCAGCGGCGATACTCGCCGGACGGCGCATGCTCCTACGCGACCGTGCGCGAGACCGCGAACGGACCGCCGCGCTCAGCCCCTCGTAGAGAGGCGGGGCCGGACCTCACGTTCTTGTGTGCCTCCGGGGCACACTCGCAGGATGTAGTCTAGAGTGCCTTACGAGGCTTTACGGGGTGGTCATGCGTCCCGGATTGAGATAAGCTATCCTCCTGTTGAGAGGTGTACCCCTTGCGGAGGCCGGAGAGACCGTTTTAGGGAGGATGTTGCGGTTTGGGGGGACCCTTTGGAGTTGTGGCGGGCAGAAGGGCCATGGCAAGATGGCCAAAGTCTCGCCAGCAGGCGGTAGTATAAGCGCGGATTCGGGTGAGTAAGAGCAAGCTCGGGTCCAGCGGCGTGGATAGAGTCTGGGCTACGAGAGGGACGGTATCTACCTGATGCGAG
The DNA here is from genome assembly GCA_016781885.1 of Rubrobacter sp. Taxonomy (GTDB): domain Bacteria; phylum Actinomycetota; class Rubrobacteria; order Rubrobacterales; family Rubrobacteraceae; genus Rubrobacter_F. The sequence goes on along the minus strand of JADDPM010000258.1, from coordinate 1,426 downwards.
AGCTTGAGCGTCAGAGGGAAGAATATTGGGCGGAGCGGGAGCGCATCCGCGAGGAGCTCAGCGCCGAAACGGGGGACGCGGAGTACGGACCTCCGGAGAAGGGCTCTCACGACAAGCCCAAGCAGGTTAGGAATAGAAAGAGGAGGCGTCTACTCTTTCTGCTCCTCACGGGTATGCTCGCCGCTTTTCTCTTCCTGACCTACTCGCCGACCGGCAACGAGTGGCTCACTCGGGCCACCATCCAGCCTGCGGAAGAAGAGCAGGCTGCCGCTCCCGAGACGCCTGCCATAGAGGAAGAGCCGCAGCCGGCCGAGGAGGAGTCGCCACCGGCGGAAGAGGAGCAGGAAGCCGTCGCCGAGACGCCGGCAGAAGAGGAAGAGCCTGTCAACGTTTACGCCGCGACGATGACCACGGAGGTCAAGGAGTCGCTGGCCAACTTGCCGGAGAGGGTCTACGTGCCGAATATCATCGACGGCACCATCTCTGTCATAGATCCCGAGACCTTCGAGATTATAGACTCTTATCCCGTGGATCAACTCCCGTTCCACGTTACCCCGTCCTGGGACATGACCCAGCTGTACGTGGGCAACGAGGAATCGAGCACGCTTACGATCATAGACCCCCAGACCGGCCGGCCTTCGGGTACCACCGAAGCCGCTTTCCCTTACAACCTCTACTACACCCCCGACGGGAGCAAGACGATCGTGGTAGCAGAGCGTCTCCAGCGGATAGGAATCAGGGACACGGAGACGTGGGAGCTTCTGGGGAGCGTCTACATCCCCTGGCCTGGCGTGGACCATCTCGACTTCTCTGCCGACGGTAGCTACTTCCTGGCTAGCAGCGAGTGGAGCGGGGTCGTATCGAAGGTGGACGTAAACAAGATGGAGCTCGTCGACTACGTCGAGGTGACCGGGGCGCTGCCGGTAGATATAAAGCTCTCCCCCGACGGGGAGGTCTTCTATGTAGCCAACCAGGGCAGTATGGGTGTCTCCGTAATCGACCCTGACACAATGGAAGAGATCGACTTCATACCTACTGGCGAAGGAGCGCACGGCCTGCAGATCTCTAAAGACACGAAGTCCATGTACGTGTCCAACCGCATGGAAGGCACTATCTCGGTCATGGATCTGGAGACGCACGAGATCACCGACACGTGGGTTACCGGTGGTACCCCCGACATGTTCCAACTCTCGACCGATGGCCGGCAGCTCTGGGTCTCCGGTCGCTACGACGGCGCGGTCTACGTGCTCGACACCGAGACCGGAGAGCTGCTCGCCACGATCTACACCGGCACCCAGCCTCATGGCATCGCCTACTTCCCTAATGCGGGACGCTTCAGCCTAGGCCACAACGGTGTCTATCGTTGATCTAAGAGCCCGCGCGGATAGGTCATGGCCGTCGAGAAGGACGACCGTCCCATCGGTAA
>JADDPM010000257.1 GCA_016781885.1 Rubrobacter sp. | reverse complement strand
CTCCCGGCTGCTTCGGTTCGCCGGCATCAGCGAGGAAGAGATGTCCGAGAGGGTCCGAGACCTTCTCGACTCCCCGGACCCCACGGTCTCCCCCTTGGTCGGTCCGGGCGAGGTCGGTCGGGGCGAGGTCCGACTTCGCCTGACCACGAGGTCCCCCACGCGGATGGAGGCCGAGGAGAAGATAGGGCCCGTCGCCCAAGAGATCTTCTCCCGCTTGAGGGAATACCGCCTGTAGGAACAAGGGACGGACTACAACCGAAATGTCCTTGCCGAGTGGGTTATGGGGTCTGCGAGGCATCACCACCGTTCGCTCCTAACGCCCTAGAAGGGATGGAGCCGGAGGCTAGTGTAAAGTGGGAAGATCAGGCGAGAGAGGAGGACGAGGGGACCATGACCGACCAAACTCCATGCCCACGGTGCCGGCACGCCAACCCGCCGAGTAACCGTTTCTGCGGGTCGTGCGGCGTTCCACTGAGGAGCGGCGAGCAACTCGCCACGCGCCAGGAGCACCGTTCACTCCTGGCCGGTCGTGCTTGGCCCGCCAAGCTCGGGCCCGCAGGCAAGATGCTGGCGGTTGGCGTAGCGGCCCTGACTGCCGAAGCCGGCCTGTCCTGGCTACGGCGCAAGATCGGAGCGGGAGACCGGGCGTCGCTGCCCGCCGGACGAGGCGTTGGCTCCGCCTCGTCCGGTTACCTCTTCGGTCAGAGCCTGGAACAACTCCTCATCCAGACGTGGGAGGATGACCACAGCCGGGTCTTAACACGCCGAGAGGTCCGATCGTTCGTCACCACGGGGTCGACCGGTAGGTGAAGGTAAAACGCCTTCTCCCTGCCCCCAGATCGGCCGATCGTCCCGATCGGGCGCCTAACGAGTGGTGCGAGCCCTAGAAACAGCTTGTACACACCGGGGTCTGGTGGGGTTTACCTCGATCGAGAGACTCGGTCCTAGAATCCTATCGTGGCGGGGGGTGCCCCAACCGGGTGCGAAGATGCCCCTCCCCACGCGTCAAGACAGCGAAGCAGACGAATTTAACGACCCAACGTCTCCGGCGAGAAGGTGCCTACACAAGAGTTTCGTGTCCCCGCCGAGTACGCTATAAGGCCGAGTCGACGCGTTCCTTGAGCCCGGTATAGCCGACCGGCTTGGCCAGCCGTGCGATAGTACTCAAGGCTGCGGTCTTCTGGGAGCCAAGCTGCCGGTTTATCTGCTCGGTAGAGACTACGTAGAACTGCCACCTATTTAACGTCGAGGACGTTGGCCCTGCTCCTGTCCTTCTCGGCGTAGACGCAGAAGACGTAGCAGTCCGCCGCCCGGCTCGGCTCGACCCGGTAGGTGTTCGTCGCCGCATCCCAGGATAGCCTCTCCTTTAGGTCAAAGGAGATCTGGGAGGGAGGGTCCTGCTCTCGGTGCCAACTTTGGACATAGGCCGAGGATTTCACCTCGATGGTCTTCTCACCGTACCGGAGGTCGACGGCGTCCCATTCTACCCTCGGAGCGTCGGTGACCCCCAGAGCCGTACCTACCACGAACTCGGCGAAGACCGCACGGTCGGTGTTGCTCAAGATGTCCGGAGCATCCCCCGCCCCTGCTTGCTATAGCATCCTAAGTATCGAGGAGGCGCAGAGACGAGCGCATCCCCCAAATGGGCTAGTTTCGAGACTTGTTTGACGAAATTTCCAGAACCTCCTGTAGGCGAAGTCCATAGACCTTATCGACAGAGGAGGCTGTCTATGGGTCTTCACTTCTTAGGACCCCCTCAAGGCGAAGTAGTTCTGCCCTACCCGATAGTAGCCCGCCGGAGGCGCCCGAGGGGCCTCGTGCGGTCCTTCGCACCCTTGCTCGGCGCCCCGGGGGATCCAGGATGTTGTGGTCGGCCCAGAGAGCCAGGGCGGGGCTATGGACCGTTAAACGCTTGGTGTGAATTATCCATCGAAGATTTGAGAGGAAG
>JADDPM010000030.1:6548-18223 GCA_016781885.1 Rubrobacter sp. | reverse complement strand
CGCCAACTGGACGACCGGCGAGCTGCGCGCGCGTTTGAACGAGGCGGGGGTCGGGGTCTCCGAGTCGAAGGTGAAGCCAGGACATCTGGCTGAGTTGATCGGGCTGGTAGAGAACGGCACCGTTTCTCGTTCCGCTGGCAAGGACGTGCTCGGCATCGTCTTCGAGACCGGTGACTCTCCCTCAACCGTCGTCGAGCGCGAGGGGCTCGCCTCTATGGGCGGCGACGAGCTCTCCGGCATAGTAGACGAGGTGATCTCCACCAACCCGGGCGAGGCCGAGAGGGTCCGTGGCGGTGACAAGAAGGTCATCGGTTTCCTTGTCGGGCAGGTGATGAAGGCGACCCGTGGTAACGCCGACGGCGGCCGGGTGCGCCAGCTACTCATGGAGAAGCTTAACGGACAGTAGCCGCGCGCCGGACGGCGACGGACTACGCGGCGACGCACCCCGCGTCTTCGTCCCGGTACCCTCCGAGGCGCTCGGGTACGTAGGCTCCATCCTGGAGGCGGGCGGAGAGCCGATGGTCCTTGGCCTGCCCACGGAGCGTCCTGCGGATGGCGTCGCGCTCCACCGGGAATGGGTCGCCGACTGGGCCGAGACCTTCTGCTCCGAGCATGGGATAGACGCGCTGCTCCTGAGCGCCCCGGAGCCGGCGGAGCTTGCGGGCCTGCTGATAGCCGCCGTGCGGCTCGACCTGCCGGCGGTCGTCGTGCCCGCGCTGGACCCTTTTGGCATCGCCTTCGCGGCTTTGGGATTCGCGCCTTTAGCCGAAGATGCTGCCAAAGTCGTCGTCGAGTTGGCCAGAACCGCCCGCCCGCGCCCCAGGGAGCTTGTCGAAGGCTTCTCGCTGGCGAACGGGTTGCGGGCGGGCATGGCCGCGGGCGCCGGGCCGGAGCTGCTCGTTCACCTCGCCGCCATCGCGCGCGAGGCCGGGGTAACCGGCTTCCTGCAGATGATCCGGGTTCTCACCCCCGAGAGTCCCGCCGTCACCGGCCTCGTCTCCCCCTGGTTCGCGGAGCACGGTGTCGCCGGTCTCCTCGCCCACCTCGGCGACGCCCTGCACGACGCCAGGACAGTAACGGGACGCCTCAAGGAGGCTCTCCCACCCGCGCCCCCGACTCCGCATCCGGAGACGGCCGGTTCGCGCCTGGTCTTCGTCCGAGGTCGGGCTTCGGGTACGGAGGTTCTCTGCCATAAAGATGCGACGGGGAGGGAGATCTCCGGCTCGTGCCGCGTCTTCGCCTCGGAGGAGGCGGCCGTCCACGCGGTAGAGAACGGCGAGGTCGAGCCCGGAACCCTGCTCGTCGTGACGGGTTGCGGGCCACGTGGGGGACCTGGACTCCTCCGGCTCGACCGTCTGGGCGGCGCTCTGGATGAGGCCAGCCTGTCCGTATCAGTCCTCACCGACGGGCTCGCCCCGGAGGGAGTTTCGGGCGCCTGGGCCTCGCTGATGGTACCGGAGGCCGCGGCGGGCGGTGTGATCGGGCGGTTGCGAGACGGAGATACCTTGCGGCTGGACCTGGAGGAGGGTCTCATCCGCACCGGGGTCGTGGCCGAAGAGATACGGCGCCGCGATCCCTCTGCGGTCAAGCTTCCCACCGGATACGGATACGCTGCTCGCTACTCCCGTTCGGCCCTCCCCGCCCTCGAAGGGGCCGGCTTCCGCTAGCCTCGCCTCTTGCGCATCACGGGCGTGCCCGCGGCCATGTCCCCGTGCCTCTGCCTCTTGGGCGAGGCAAGCATCACAAAGATCCCCGCGAGCATATCTACGAACAGAAACGTCTGTGCCCTCAAAGCCGCCCGGCCAGGTCCCGGAACGCCGCCGTCTTCCTCCCAGATCACCTTTATCCCCAGAATCGCCTTCCCCAGCGTCCGACCCCGGAAGCCCTCGAAGACGATGACGTAGAAGAAGTGCAGGACGCAGAACAGTAGTACGAATAAGAGCGTCAGAGCCAGCAGAAGGCTCGGGCGCGCGAACAGTAGCGGCGCGAACGCTACTGAAGAGGGGAGTGCTGCGAGAAAGCAGTCGAACAAACAGGTGACCACTCGCCGTCCCACCGCCTCGGCGTCCCGACATCGCTCGTGTGCCGGGTCTTCCAGCACTTGCCTCCCATAGACGCCGCGTGTTAAGTAGCGTAATCGGCTAGAGGACGTTGCCTGCTGGAGCGAAGCTTTCGAGCGCCCGGCGAGATAGCAACAGTTTGTAGATTGCCTGCCCCAGAATGTAGCCATCTCGAAGGATAATGTCTAGAATAGACGTCTGGTTGTCCGCGGTAAGAGAGGAATCTTTGCACCCATGATGAACAAGTACCGTTTGATGTCGCCTGGGCCCACGCCCGTACCGCCGGAGGTCTCGGCCGCCGGGGCGCTCCCAATCATCCACCACCGCACGCCGGAGTTCGGCGAGGTGTTTACCCGGGTGAACGAGAACCTCAAGCAGGTCTTTCTGACCGAGAACGACATCTTTACCTATGCGGCGAGCGGGACCGGGGCTTTTGAAGGCGCGATCCAGAACCTCTTCTCGCCCGGCGACAAGGTGCTCGTGGTAAACAACGGTAACTTCGGGAACCGCTGGGTGAAGATGAGCCAGGCGTTCGGCCTCCAGGTCACGGAGCTGAAGTACGACTGGGGCGTGAAGGCGGACAACGACGAGGTCTCCGAGGCGCTCTCTAACGACCCGGAGATAAAGGCAGCCATGTGTGTCCTCTCCGAGACCTCGACGGGTACGGTGAACGACATCGAGGGCTTCGCGAGGGCTACGGAGAACGTCGTCTCCATAGTGGACGCGGTCTCGGGGCTCGGGGCCTGCCCGTTGCGCACCGACGACTGGGGTGTCGACGTGGTGGTCGCGGGCTCGCAGAAGGCGCTCATGACGCCTCCGGGGCTCGGGTTCGTGAGCGTGAGCGAGCGGGCTATGCGGATGCACGCGGAGTCCACGATGCCGCGCTATTACTTTGACTGGACGGCCGCCAGGAAGGCGTACGCCAAGGAGCCGCCGCAGACGCCGTGGACGCCGGCGGTCAGCGTCATCATCCAACTCGACCTGGCGCTGCAGCAGATCCTCAACGAGGGTATCGAGGAGGTCTTCCAGCGGCATATCCTGCTCGGGCGGGCGTCGCGCGAGGGGATCAAGGGGATGGGCCTGAAGCTCTTCGGCCCGGACGAGGATTTGAACTCCGCCGTGACCGCGGCTTACGTCCCGGAAGGTATAGACGGCAAGGCGCTGGTGCGGATGATGTTCCGGGAGCACGGGATACAGATCGCGGGCGGGCAGGGGCCGCAGGAGGGTAAGATCTTCCGTATCGGTCACTGCGGCTACTTCGACGCCTACGACATCATCGCGACGATAGCCGCCGCGGAGCTGGCTTTGGATTCCCTGGATCATCCGGTCGAGCTCGGCAAAGGCGTGGGAGCCGCCCAGAGGGTCTTCTCGAAGAGCGGGGTGACCGCGTGACGAAGGTTCTCATAAGCGAGGCCCTCGCCGAGAGCGGGGTCGAGCTACTAAGGAAGGACTTCGAGGTAGACGTCCTCCTGGGCCTGAGCCCCCAGGAGCTACTCGAAAAGATCGGCGAGTACGACGGCCTAATTATCCGCAGCGCCACGAAGGTGACCGCCGAGGTCATCGAGAGGGCAGAGAGCCTCAAGGCGATAGGCCGGGCCGGTATCGGGGTGGATAACATAGACATCGAGGCGGCGACCAAGCGCGGCATCATCGTCGCCAACGCCCCCGAGAGCAACACCATTGCGGCCGGCGAGCACACCCTAGGGCTCATGCTCGCGGCGGCGCGGCACATCCCGGCCGCGGACGAGTCTCTGCGCGGCGGGGAGTGGAAGCGGAGCAAGTTCAAGGGCGTGGAGGTCGCCGGGAAGACGCTCGGGCTCATCGGCCTGGGGCACGTCGGCCAGATCGTGGCTCGCGGCGCATTGGGGATGAGGATGCGAGTGCTCGCCTACGATCCTTACGTCTCCGAAGACCGGATGCGCGACATGAACGTCGGGCGTGCGGAGACGGTGGACGAGGTTCTGGAGCAGTCCGACTTCGTCTCGCTGCATGTCCCGCGCAATCCGCAGACGGCGGGCATGATCAACGCGGCGGCGCTGGAGAAGATGAAGCCCTCCGCCTACCTCATAAACGTCGCGCGCGGCGGCATCGTGGACGAGGGAGACCTCTACAACGCGCTCAAGGAGGGGACCATAGCAGGCGCCGCCCTGGACGTGTTCAAGGAGGAGCCGACGACCGATTCTCCGCTCTTCGCGCTCCCGAACGTGGTAGTCACGCCACATTTGGGGGCGAGCACGGTTGAGGCCCAGGACCGAGCGGGCGTCACGGCCGCAGAGCAGGTCGCGACGGCCCTGCGTGGGCAGGTGCCCCTGAACGCCATAAACGCGCCGGTTCCGGTAGGGGAAGGGGCTGAATTCGTCGCTCAGTTCTCGGAGCTGTGCGAGACGCTCGGGCGGGTGCTCTATCAGCTCACGGACAGGCCCGGCAGCTCGTTAAAGATCGAGTACAGGGGAGAGATCTCCGGCTACGACACCCGCCTGTTGGACGTCTCGGCGGTCAAGGGGCTCCTAGCCCGGATGGTTCACGAGCCCCTGAACTTCGTGAACACGCCCGCTTTGGCCAAAGAGAGGGGCATGAGGGTCGAGACCGCCCGCATCTCCGATGGCTCGGACTACACAAACCTAGTCACTCTACGATTGGGTGCGGGGGACGGGGGGGAGAGCGTCGTGAGCGGGACCCTGCTCGGTCCCCGGATGCAGCCGCGTATAGTGGATGCTTTCGGGTTCACGGTAGATATAGTGCCGCAGAAGCACACGCTCTTCATTCGCAATGAGGACATGCCCGGTATGATCGGCAGGATCGGGACCATTCTGGGAGAGCATGGGATCAATATCGGCAACATGGCCGTCGGGCGCACCGCCCCCGGCGCCCCTGCCGCGATGGCGATAACGGTAGACGAGCCCATCCCCGACGAAGTCCTCAAGACCCTGCGAGAGATGCCCGGCTTCACCGACGCCCGGGCCGTCACCCTCTAGCATCTCGATGGCGAACGTAGACGAGATACTCGCCCGCTACCGGCCCTACGGCCCGGTCTTCAAGCCGGGCGAGAAGGCGCCTGTGAGCGGCACCTTTATATGCGACCGGGGGACTATGCTCCCCCCGGTCCGCGTCCAGCTCACCAAGGGCGAGGAGTTCCCGGAGGCCGAGGGGTTGGGGCAGCACACTCGCTGGCGGGGAACCAACATTCAAGGGTAGAGCGGCGAGCCGGTAGCGCTCTGTTGCTCCGGGGCGTCTGTCGGAGTGAGGGCGGCGTGACTGTCGGCTGGTAGAATGCTTTTTGTCATGTTCTTTTTGAGGCGCTTGTTGGGCGGAGACAAGAAGGGCGGGGGCCTCGGGGCGACAGTGGTCCTGGCTCTTATGCTCGTGATCCTGTCTATGGTTATAGGCGTGGGGCTCGCCTGGTATGGTGCCCGGCTCCCGCTCTTGGGCGCTCTCTTCGGCGACGGGGGGACCAGGACCACGACGAGTCCGGTGGTCGTCGAGGGCGTCCAGGCTCTGGATCGGCTTGCAACCGTTAGGTGGACGGAGTCCGTGGTGATTACGAAGGAGAGTGGGGATAGCTCCCTGGAGCGGTTTTTGACGGGGGAGAAGATCGTGCTCGTCGCGACGGGCGAGGTGGAGGCGGGCGTGGACCTGGTCTCTCTAGGGGAGGATGACATCGTGGTGGATGGGGAGAGGGTGACCATACGGTTGCCGGAGCCCGAGATACTTTCGTCCAGTCTGGACGAGGAGAAGACTGCCGTCTACGACCGGGACCAGGGGATACTGAGGATCCGGCCCGACGACGAGATGGTCGGCGAGGCCCGCCGGGAGGCGGAAGCGGAGATCACCGCTACGGCCGAAGAGAACGGTATCCTCGACTACGCGAATAGCAACGCCGAGGACAGCATCCGGGCCTTCGTTACCACTCTGGGCTTCGACGAGGTCGAGTTCGTCTCTTAACGGTCGGCTTTCGGCTTTGACTGGTGATGCTTCTTCTCGACTGGCGTTTCTGCCCCTTGTTCGCGGGGTAGCGTGTTGTAGAGCGCGTCGGAGGATGTCTACCGGGAGGTTTGCATGAGGATCGGCTATTTTCTCTCTTGCGAAGAGTGGGGACCGCGGGAGCTCTTGGAGCAGGCTCGAATGGCCGAGGATGCCGGCTTCGAGGCGTTGTGGATCTCCGACCACTACCACCCGTGGGTCGAGGCGCAGGGAAACAGCCCGTTCGTGTGGAGCGTGATCGGGGGCCTCGCCCAAACCACTCGAAACGCAAAGGTAGTCACCGCCGTTACCTGCCCGACCATCCGCATCCACCCGGCGGTCATAGCCCAGGCCGCTGCGACCTCTGCGGTGATGCTCCCGGGCCGCTTCGAGTTCGGCGTCGGGAGCGGCGAGGCGTTAAACGAGCACATCTTCGGCGGCCCCTGGCCTTCGACCGACGTGCGCCTGGAGATGCTGGAGGAGGCCATAGAGGTCATACGGCTCCTATGGGAGGGCGGCACCAAGAGTCACGAGGGCAAGCATTATCGTGTAGACAACGCCCGTATCTACACACTCCCCGACGAGCCGCCCCCCTACTGGTCTCCGGTTTCGGCCCCAAGGCGACCCGACTCGCCGCGAGGGTGGGCGACGGCTACGTGAACGTCGCTCCCAACGCCGAGCTTCTGGGTCTCTTCCGCTCATCCGGCGGCGGGGACAAGCCCGCCCACGGTGCCTTCAAAGTCTGCTACGGCGAGGATGAGGGAGAGTGCCGCCGTATTGCGCACCGCCTCTGGCCAAACGATGGGTTACCCGGTGAGCTCGGCCAGATCTTGCCTACCCCGGCCCACTACGAGCAGGCCGCCGAGCTGGTCACTGAGGAGATGATCGCCGGGACCATCCCCTGCGGTCCCGATCCCGAGCCGCACCGGGAGACGATCCGGCAGTTCGCCGAGGCCGGATACGACGAGGTCTACGTCCAGCAGATCGGCCCAAACCAGCGAGCCTTCTTCGAGTTCTACGAGAAGGAGATCCTGCCGGAGTTCTATTAGAAGGAGAGGTGTCGAGCATTGCTCCCCGTGCTTCTGCTTTCGTACGACTTTCTAATATCTGCGCAATTCGAGATGTAGTGCCTGGCCTTCGTGCCATGCTTCACACTACCTACTCGTAATCTTGGAAGACCGGATTTCTTCTGAGAGCCTTCCGTTGAGGCTTGAAGAGCAGCTCGGGGAGTTGGTGAGCACCGTGCTAAACTTCAGGGAGATCGTGTTCAGCTTCTTACAGGAAAGGGATTCCCGGTGAACAAGCGCCATGCATGGGCGCGGCAAGGTCTCGATTGGTGCTTGCCAATGGCCTCTAAAGAATGAACGCGAAGAAGATACATCATCATAGTATCGTTGGCGAGCAAGGCGTAAACTTCATCCACCGTATCGTGCTCAGCATGGGGTTCTTGTGGTACCCGACTGGCGGGGTGGAGGCGGGCGTCGATGGGATTATAGAGATCAGGGATCCGACGACTGGCGAGGTCACCAACTCCGTTGTCCAGGTACAGAGCAAGGCGACGACGAAACCTTTCCAGGCCGAGACCGAGACAGGTTTCGAATTCCGGTGTGACGAAAAGGATCTCAATTACTGGTTGCAGGGCAACGCCCCCGTGATACTAGTGGTGTCCAGACCGCAATCAGGCGAAGCTTACTGGGTCTCGGTCAAAGACTACTTCCAGGATCCCGGAAGGCGGGCTGCGCGGAAGGTGAGATTCGATAAGCGGCGCGACCGCTTCGACGAAGGCTGCGGGGATGCGCTCGCCCGCTTGGCCGTGCCGAAGGACGCCGGCCTCTACTTCGCCCCTTCACCGAAAGAAGAAACACTCTACTCTAACCTCCTGAGAGTCTCTCACTTTCCCGAGCAGTTGTACGCTGCGCAGACCGATTACCGCACCGGCAAAGATGTACGAGACAAGCTCACAGAGTTGGACGCGCACGAGGACAACGAGTGGTTTGCCAAATACAAGAGCGTACTGAGCTTTAACGACCTTTCTGAGTGGCCATGGGACGAGATCTGCGACCAGGGCACCGTCGAGGCCTTCGACTCCGAGGAGTGGGCCTACTCCGAAGACCCGGACGTGCGTCGTGACTTCGTGCAGCTTCTCAACTCGTGCCTGCGGGCGAAAGCTCACGCCCTGGGATTACGTTTTAGTAAGGACCACGGTTGCTATTATTTCCAGGCGACCAACGATTTGTCCGACTTCAAACTGGGCTACAAGAGCATTGTCCACGATGCCACGCGCACCGTGTTTCGCGGTTACCGAAAGAAGAAAAACCCGAAGGAGATAGCGTACTACCGACACTCAGCCTTCGAGGGGCGGTTCAAGAGGTTCGACGATGCTTGGTATCTTGAGATCATACCTACTTATTACTTCACCCGAGACGGACGGTGGCCGGACCGGTTCTACGAGGACAAACTCACAGGGATTAAGCAGTTGGAGACGAATCAAGCCGTTCTAGGCCAGACTGTCATGTGGGCGGAGTATCTGGGCAGGGATGGCAACCTTCTCGAGCCCCAGTATCCGCTGCTTCGGTTTGACGGGTTGATGAAGGTGGAACTCGGGGCCGGGATAGACGACGAGGCTTGGCTTGGTCGCGGCGAGGAGGGCGGCGAAGATGGGTCCTCTGATGGGTTGGTGTTGTTCGAGCAGTGAACGCCGGTTTCATACAGGAGCCAGCGCTTGAGTTTGGCACCGGGGCCCACGTAGACATCAGGTTTGGTCTGATGAACCATGGGCCGCTGGACTGCCGTAGCGAGATGGCTCCACAGAGGGTGCGGACCGGAATCGTCGGTACCTCCGAAGGGGTGGAGGGTGTCCACACTTGGCTGGAGCGCATTGGTCGTGGAGTTGAGGCGAAGGAGAGCAGGCAGCCGAACCTGTTCCCGCGGTTCCCAGGCTTCGGCGAAGATACCAACTTATCGGCTCCCCTCTTCGTCGACTCTCGGCTGCACGGCGTCATCAAACAGCGGGAGCTCGACTCCCTGTTTAAAAGCTCGGACAGGAACCGCGTGGTTCGTGAGGCTGTGGATATGTTCCTCTCGGAGATGCGGCGCCTGACGGAGAAGGCCTCGACAGAGGTGCTAGTTTGCGCGGTACCCGAGGGCCTACTGGATTATATGGAGCAAGATCGCCCTCCCGAGGACGATGACGCGGAAGAAGAGGAACCCGCGGGAGCCAAGAACCTCGACTTCCACAACCTGCTTAAGGCGAGGGCTATGGGTCTTGGCGTGCCAATCCAACTCTTACAGCCCTCGACCTATGACGAGAGCAAGCGCCGTCGGCAGAAACGGCGGGCTGAGAGACCCAGGCGCCTGCAGGACGAGGCCACACGGGCCTGGAATGTATACACCGCCCTGTACTACAAAGCTGGAGGTACGCCCTGGCGTATCGCCCGCGATCCTGGCGAGCTCACCTCCTGCTTCATCGGTGTCAGCTTTTATAAGACCCTTGACCGATCTAGGCTCCTGACCAGCACTGCACAGGTTTTTAACGAGCGTGGCGATGGCATCGTGCTCCGCGGTGGCACCGCAGAGCGGTCCAAGGAGGATAGGCAGATGCACATGTCGGGTGAGGACTCGTGCAAACTGTTGAACAACGCCTTGAAGACGTACCGGAGCGAGCATAGGACGTTGCCTGCGCGGGTCGTGGTACACAAGACATCCGCCCACAATGACGAAGAACTCAATGGTTTCCGGGAGGCGTTAAGAGCCAACAACGTCGACTCCGCCGACTTTTTGAGTGTAGGAAAATCTTTCACACGCCTGTTCCGGGAGGGCGAGTACCCTCCGCTGAGGGGGACATTCCTTACGCTCGACCGACGCTCTCATCTACTATACACGAGAGGTAGCGTCGACTTCTTCTCGACCTACCCGGGCATGTACGTACCGAGTCCTCTACGGCTCCTCTGCGACGGCGTCGAACAAACCCCCGCTTTCTTGGCTGGGGAGATACTGGCCCTCACAAAGATGAATTGGAACAATACGCAGTTCGACAACCACAACCCCATAACCCTCCGGGCCGCACGCGGTGTCGGCAATATACTCAAGTACACCGAGAACGACCGCGTACAGTCCAGATACAGCTTTTACATGTGATACGAATTCGGTTGGTTCGTTTTCACTTCTCTGCCCGGGGATCGTAGGCAGGTTCAGGGTGAGCTACTCGTCTCCCTAACTTGCGGACTTGCTCCGGGCCTGCGGCACCTCCGTTTCCCCGGCACCGTTTTGCTCGTCGGGGTCGTAGGCGAGGTTCGGGGAGAGCCACTTCTCGGCCTCTTCGAGGGTCATGCCCTTGCGCTCGGCGTAGTCGGAGACCTGGTCGCGGCCTATCTCTGCGACGCCGAAGTAGCGGGAGTCCGGGTGGGAGAAGTAGTAGCCACTGACCGCAGCACCCGGCGTCATGGCGCAGCTTTCGGTTAGCGAGATGCCGGCGTTCTCCTCCACGTCCAGAAGCTCCCATAGCTTGCGTTTCTCAGTGTGCTCGGGGCAGGCCGGGTAGCCGGGGGCGGGACGGATGCCCCGGTACTCCTCCCGGATGAGGTCATCTGGGTCCAGTTTCTCGTCTGCCGCGTAGCCCCAGAACTCCTTGCGGACCCGCCTGTGCAGCAGCTCGGCGAACGCCTCGGCGAGGCGGTCGGCCAGGGCCTTGACCATGATCGCGTTGTAGACGTCGTTCTCTTCCTCGAAGCGCCGGGCGGCCTCGTCGGCGCCTATACCTGCCGTAACAGCGAAGAGCCCGACGTGGTCCTCAAGGCCCGTCTCCTTCGGGGCGACGAAGTCTACGAGGGAGTGGTTCGGGCGGCCCGGCGGCTTCTGCTTCTGCTGACGCAGGAAGTGAAGCTCCGTCAGCACCTTCTCCCGCGACTCGTCCGTGTAGACCTCGACGGAATCGTTCGGCAGGGAGCTCGCCGGGAAGAGCCCGAACACGGCGCGGGCCGTGAGCCACTTCTCCTCGATGATCCGGTCGAGCAGTTCTTGGGCGTCAGCGAAGAGCTTCTTCGCCTCCTCGCCCTTCTCGGGGTCGTCGAAGATCTTCGGGTAGCTCGCCTTTAGCTGCCAGGAGTGGAAGAAGGGAGTCCAGTCGATGTAAGGTCGGATCTCCTCCAGCGGGTAGTCCTCGAACGCACGCACGCCGAGGACGTTCGGCTTCGGCGGGGCGTAGCCCTGCCAGTCTATCTTCATCCGGTTCGCCCGCGCCCTCTCCAGCGTCGCCATCCTGGTCTTGGAGCGGCGCCCGGCGTGCTTGACGCGCACCTCCTCGTAGTCGGCGGCGATCTGCTCGGCGTAGCTCTCGCGGCGTCCCTCACTCACAAGGTTCTGGGCCACGCCGACGGCGCGCGAGGCGTCTTTTACGTGGATCGTGGGCTGCTCATAGCTCGGTGCTATCTTGACAGCCGTGTGCGTCTGCGAGGTCGTCGCCCCGCCGATAAGCAGCGGTAGGTTGAAGCCCTGCCGCTGCATCTCGCTCGCGACGTGGACCATCTCGTCGAGAGAGGGCGTTATGAGCCCCGAGAGCCCGATGATATCCGCGCCCTTCTCCTTCGCGGTCTCAAGGATCTTCGCCGCCGGCACCATCACCCCGAGGTCTATGACCTCGAAGTTGTTGCACTGCAG
>JADDPM010000030.1:0-6366 GCA_016781885.1 Rubrobacter sp. | reverse complement strand
CGCCGAAGAGGTCCCCGACGACGTTCATGCCGTCCATGAGGGGACCCTCGATCACCTCTATCGGATGGTCAAACTCTTGCCGCGCCTCCTCGGCATCCTCCTCGGCATAATCGGCGATGCCCTTGACGAGCGCGTGCTCCAGCCGCTTCGCAACCGGCCACGACCGCCACTCCAAATCCTTCTCGTTCCCCGCGGAGTCGCCCTGGTCCCGGTACTTCTCCGCCAGCTCCAACAGCCGCTCGGTGGCGTCGTCGCGACGGTTCAGCACCACGTCCTCGACCGCCTCGCGCAGCTCCTCGTCTATGTCGTCGTAGACGCCGAGCTGGCCGGCGTTCACGATGCCCATCGTGAGGCCGGCGTTTATGGCGTGGTAGAGGAAGACAGCATGGATAGCCTCGCGCACCGGGTTGTTGCCCCGAAACGAGAACGAGACGTTCGAGATGCCGCCCGAGGTCTTGGCGTGGGGGAGGGTCTGATGAATCTCGCGCACGGCCTCGATGAAGTCAACGCCGTAGTTGTTGTGTTCGTCGATGCCGGTGGCGATGGCGAAGACGTTCGGGTCGAAGATTATGTCTTCGGGCGGGAAGCCGACCTCTTCGGTGAGAATCTTGTAGGCGCGCGTACAGATCTCGACCTTCCGCTCCTTGGTGTCCGCCTGGCCCTTCTCGTCGAAGGCCATCACGATCACGGCGGCGCCGTAGTTCTTCAGGAGCTTCGCCTGGCGGACGAACGCCTCCTCACCCTCCTTCATGCTGATGGAGTTGACGACCGCCTTGCCCTGCACGCGCTTCAGGCCCGCCTCGATGATGGACCACTTGGAGGAGTCGATCATGACCGGCACGCGCGAGATGTCCGGCTCGGCGGCGACAAGGTTGAGGAAGTCGACCATCGCCTCCTCGCCGTCGAGCATCCCCTCGTCCATGTTGACGTCGATGATCTGGGCGCCATTATCCACCTGCTGGCGCGCCACCTCCAGGGCGGCATCGTAATCGTTGTTTAGGATCAGGTCCTTAAACCGCGCCGATCCCGTGACATTGGTCCGCTCCCCGACGTTCACGAACAGCGAGTCCGGCCCGATGTTTACCGGCTCCAGTCCGGAGAGGCGCAACTTCTTCGGAAGCTCCGGTATCTCGCGCGGCGCGTGAGCCGCGACGGCGTCGGCTAGCGCCTTGATGTGCTCCGGAGTCGTGCCGCAGCAGCCCCCGACGATGTTCAGCCACCCGTTCGCGGCCCACTCCCCGATCTCCGCCGCCATGTGCTCGGGGCTCTCGTCGTACTCGCCAAACTCGTTGGGCAGCCCGGCGTTCGGATACGCGCTCACGTGCGTCTCCGCGATCCCCGAGAGTTCCTCGATGTACTGCCGAAGCTCCTTCGAGCCCAAAGCGCAGTTCAGGCCGACGCTGATCGGGTTCGCGTGGCGCACGGAGTTCCAGAACGCCTCGGTCACCTGGCCTGAGAGGGTGCGTCCGCTCGCGTCGGTAATGGTGCCGGAGATCATGATGGGGACATCCAGCCCCTCATCCTCAAGGTACTCCGTGACTCCAAAGATCGCCGCCTTCGCGTTCAGCGTGTCGAAGATGGTCTCGATGAGTAGCAGATCTGCCCCGCCCTCTACGAGCCCCCGCGCCGCCTCCTTGTACGCCTCCTTCAACTCGTCGAAGGTGATGTTCCGAAAGCCGGGGTTGTTTACGTCCGGCGACAGAGAGGCCGTGCGGTTGGTCGGACCTAAAGCGCCCGCCACGAAGCGCGGCCTCTCCGGGGTCTTCCCGGTGTAGTTGTCCGCTGCCTCGCGGGCGACGCGGGCGGCCTCGTAGTTCAGCTCGTAGGCCAGATCCTCCATCTTGTAGTCCGCCTGGGCGATGGAGGTGGAGGAGAAGGTGTTCGTCTCGATGATGTCCGAGCCGGCCTCCATCGTGGCCTCATGGATGTCGGCGATTATCCCCGGCTGGGTGATGGAGAGCAGATCGTTGTTGCCCTTGAGCTCCCCGGGGTGGTCTTTGAAGCGCTCCCCCCGGTAGTCCTCAGCGGAGAGATCGTAGCTCTGGATCATGGTCCCCATCGCACAGTCCAAGAGCATGATGCGCTGCTTTAGCTGAACCCGGAATTCTTTTACCCGGGCCTCTCTCTCTTCCTTGATCGTACTTTGGAGTACCATGATTCCTTCCCTGTATCTTCTAGCTATCCGCTTTTTGTTTTAGCTGAGAGCTAATAGCTGACCGCTTCAACCACGTCCCCGGCCAGATGCGGCATCGAGGCGGGGGGCATGAGGTAGGCGCCGTTGACGAGGGGCTTGGCCTCGACGAGCAGCTTCTGGGCGACCTCGACACCGTACTTCGGGGCGTCATCCTTGTCGAGCGAGGCGAGCTTCTCCCGGACGTGCTTCGGGATATCTATGCCGGGGACCTCGTGGTGGAGGAACTCCGCCTGCCGGCCGCTACGGAGCGGCATCAGGCCCAGGAGGAGCGCTATGTCCAGGTCCTCCGCCTCCAGCTTATCGAGCGCCCTCTCCAGAGCACTAATCTCGAAGACCGGCTGCGTCCAATACGCGTGGGCTCCAGCCTCGACCTTCTGCTTGAGCTTGTCGACCTCGGCATCCAGGTCCTCGGCGGTAGGGTTGAAGGCTGCGCCGACTAGGAAGCCTGGCGGCTCGCCCACGGGGTTGCCCGCCAGGTCTTCGCCCTGGTTGAACCTGCTCAGGATGTGGACGAGGCCGACGGCGCCCGTGTCGAAGACGCCCGTAGCCTCGGGGAAGTCCCCGATCTGGGGCGGGTCGCCCGTGATCGCGAGTATGTTCTTCACCCCGAGAGCCGCGGCTCCCAAAAGGTCCGACTGTAAGCCGATAATGTTCCGGTCGCGGCACGAGATATGGGCGACGACCTCGATGCCGACCTGATCCTGCACTATCTTCGCTACCGCTATCGGGTGCATCCTCAAGCGCGCCCTGGCGCCGTCGGAGATGTCTATCGCGTGGACCCCGCGCTCCTTCAGTTTCCTCGCCGCCTCGACGACCTCGGAGATGTCTTGGCCGCGCGGCAGGTCCACCTCGACCGTCACCGCGAAACCTTCCCGGATCTTGCCGGCAAATTCTGTTACGGGCTCGGTAGCCTTCTTCTCGACCCTCTCGACGGTCGCTGTGGCCGCTCGCCGGGTGACGCCACCGTTTGGCTCGAAGTCTATGAGCGCCCCGGCAAGGGCCCTGACGTGCGCCGGCGTGGTGCCGCAGCAGCCGCCGATAAGACGGGCGCCGGCATGGGCAAGCTTCACGCCGTACTCGGCGAAGTGGTTCACGTCCTGGTTGTAGCGCACGGTGCCGTGGATGAACTGGGGGAGACCGGGGTTAGGGTAGGCTGCCACCGGCCCGGCCTCGGCGGACATCTGCTCGACTATCTCGAGCATTCGTTGAGGACCGACCGTACAGTTCGTCCCGATCACCACCGGCCCCGAATCTTCCGACCCCCAGGAAGAGATCTCACGCGCTACTCGCGCCGGAAGCCCCTCGGCCAACTGCTCCCCGTCCTCAATAAAGGTCTTGTACGCGAGTACCGGAGCTCCTAAGGAAGCTACCCCCTCGTACGCGATCTTTAGTTCTTCGAGGTCTGTAAAGGTCTCAAGGATGAGGGCTTCGGCCCCGCCTTCGAGCAGCGCCTCGGCCTGCTCGGCGAAGATATCTTTCGCCTCGCCGGGCTCTATAAAGCCTATAGGAGCTAGAGGTTTGCCGAGAGGTCCGATGGAGCCCATCACGAGCGCCTGACCGCCGTTGCTGCTCGTTACGGACTTCGTCGCTGCGAGGGCCAGGCGGGCGCCTTCGACGTTGATCTCCCGCACCTTCTCTTCGAGTCCGTGGGCAGCGAGTTTGAGGCGATTGGCCGCGAAGGTGTTGGTCTCGATTACGCTGGAGCCGGCGCGCAGGTACTCTTCATGCAGCTCACGAACGATCTGGGGATGCGTAAGGTTAGCTTTGGTGTGCGGCGTGGTAATACCGCGGTCGCCTAGGAGCGTACCCACGGCGCCGTCACCGACGAGTAGGCGTTCGCCGAACTTCTCCCTGAGATCCAGCAAGAAACAAACCTCCCTTTGTATGCAAATCTTACCCGGGCAGGGGAGAGAGAGGTTTGAAGATAAGCCTCATCTCATCTCTCGGAGTCCCCTCCGCGGGAGTTGGCACCTGCCATAGCCCTCCGGGCTTTCAGTCCTTCGAGCCATCGGTCGCCGCGGTTTCGTAGGGCCCGTCCCTCCACCGCTCTCGATGAGCGTCGCCCGGATACCTCCCGGAGCAACCTAAGCATTATACAACACTAGCGAAAAGGTATCGCGCTCCGGCCGGACTTACGAACCTTAAACCGCGCCGAAAGCTCCTCCGGATTCCCCCAGGCGCAAGCCGCCGCCACCCGGAGCTTGTAAGGTAGCGATGTCTCCGCTCTTCTCGCGAAGATGTCGTAACCCTGCGCCTCGATGCTGTCGAGTATTGCTTCATAGAGATGGCGTGCCACGACGACCGGGTATCTCCGGCCTCTGGGTATGTAACGCATCCCCTCGTCGGCCACGCGGTAGAGCTTTCGCGTTCGCGAGACTTCGAACCGCATCAGCGCAAGGAACCGCTCATCCACGATCCCTCGTCCCAACTCCTCCTCGGCATACCCGAAGCGGTCCAGATCCTCCAGCGGCAGATATACCCGCCCCCGCGCCCAGTCCTCCTTTACGTCGCGCAGGAAGTTCGTTAGCTGCATGGCCACGCCCAGAGCCTCGGCGTGCGGGGCCGCCTCTTCGCTCCTCACACCGACTACCCGACACATCATCAGCCCCACAACGGCAGCGCTCCCGTAGACATACTCTTGCAGGTCCTCGTATGCCGGGTAGCGAAAGACGCGGGTGTCCATCTTCATGCTCCTCATGAACGCCCTCGTGAGGTCCGTCTCGATGTCGCATAGAACCGTCGTGTGCCCGAACGCCCGCAGGATGGGGTTCGAGACCGCTTCTCCGGCCATCGCCGACAGGGTCTCTTGCTCGAAGATTTCGAGGCTGGCGAGTTGCTCGTCGAGGGCCGTGGCGCCGGGGTTGTCCACGAGCTCGTCGGCGTAGCGCATGAAGGCGTAGAGCGCGTGTACACGCGGCCGGATCTCCTTTGGGAAGAGGCTCGTCGAGAAGTAGTAGGTCCTGCTGTACCCCTTATGAATTCGACGGCACAGCTCGTAACACTCCGGAAGGGAGAGGTTTTTGCTCACAAGCGGCCCTTCGCGAACCGGGTCGAGGCGCACTACTCGACGACCCCGGCGGCGTTCTTCGGGGAGGCGAGGGGCTGTACCCCGAGGTCCCGTCCGATCCGCTCCGCAGCGAGCTTCGCCCCGATGGTGACCAGCGGTACGCCGGTGCCGGGACGGGTGCTCGCGCCCACGAAGTACACGCCCTGTACCGCCTTCGAGGCCAGCGGCGGCCGGAAGTAGCCGACCTGGAAGATACCGTGACCGATCCCGAACGCCGCCCCCTCTTCGAGGTTGTAGTCCGAGAGCCATTCCAGCGGCGTCTTGACCTTCTCGTAGACGACGTGGCGGCGGATGTCCTTTATCCCGGCTCTCTCCTCTAACAGGTCGTAGATACGCTCCTTGAAAAGGGTCCCCTCGCGCTTCCAGTCCACGTTCTCGTTGAGGTGAGGGGTGGGGACGAGGACGTAGAGCGACTCCATCCCCGCCGGGGCGGCGTTCGGGTCGGTGCGGGAGGGGACGTTGGTATAGAAAGACGGATCGTCGGGGAGGCGGCGCTCGGTGAAGATCTGGGCGAAGTTCTCCCTGTAGCGCGCCGAGAGGTAGACGTTGTGGTGCGAGGCGCGGTCGAGCTTCTTCTCCAGCCCGAGGTAGAGCATGAACGAGGAGGCGGTGTAGAGTAGCTTCTCCCGCTTGCGTAGCCTCCACCTGAAGTCTGCCTCTCCCGCCGAACGCGGCAGGAGCGAGCGGTAGACGTAGGGCAGGTCCGCGTTCGCCAGCACCGCGTCTGCCCAGACCTCCTGGCCGGTTACGCGTACCCCGCGCGCCTTCCCCCCAAAGACCGTTATCTCCTCGACGGGGCTGTTCAGGTGGATCTCCACCCTGAGGTCCTGGGCGAGGCGTACCATCGCCTCTACGAGCTCGTACATGCCGCCGCGCGGGAACCACAGGCCGTCTTCCGCAAGCTCGGTGTAGGGGAGTAGAGCGTAGACCGCCGGAGCCTGGAACGGCGAGAGCCCGAGGTACATAGTCTGGAACGAGAACGTCTGGCGCAGCTTGTCCGTCTCGAAGTACTTGGAGACGGATCGGTAGTAGTTGCCTACGGCGTTCGTCTTGAGGAGGAGCTTGAGGTTGCGGGGGCCGAAGAAGTCGCGGGCCTTCTCGAAGT
>JADDPM010000256.1 GCA_016781885.1 Rubrobacter sp. | reverse complement strand
ATATCGCGCTCGATACCAGCTACGCCTAACCTGAAAAATCGGAGAGAGAAGAAGGAGACCCAAAAGTATGGACAAACTGCAGCGGCTTATGAGCCAGCAAAGAAGCCGGCGAATCACGCGGCTCCGACTGGCGAGGCCTCGGAGGGGGGGTAGGAGGCGCATGAGCCGTAGAGCGTTCCTGGCCCTAGGCGGGGTGAGCGCTGCGGGGCTGGTACTGGGGGGAGGTTTAGTGTATAGCAGGAACAGGCTCCTAACCTCGCCCACCTTCTCTGAATACCCCTTCACCTTAGGGGTCGCCTCGGGTGAACCCGTCCATGACGGCTACTCTGCCCGCGTCGTGCTGTGGACGCGCCTTGCACCTGACCCTCTAAACGGTGGGGGAATGCCTCCGAACGACGTGGAGGTGCGCTGGGAGATATCCTCGGATGAGAGCTTCTCTAACATAGTCCAGAGCGGGGCGGAGATCGCACCTGCCCAAGGGGTCCACTCCGTGCATGTCGCGCCCTATGGACTTGAGCCGGTGCGATACTACTGGTACCGCTTCAAGGCCGGCGACGAGATCAGCCCTGTAGGCCGCACTAAGACCGCACCGGAGACCGGCGCCTCCTTGAGTTCCATGTCGTTCGCCTTTGCCTCATGCTCAGACTTTCAGGAGGGCTACTTCCCGGTCTACCGGGCGATAGCCGAGGAAGAGGACCTTGACGTGGTCTTCCACCTGGGCGACTTCATCTACGAGTACGGGCCGGACCCGGAGTCAACACGCGTGGCCGAGACGCCAGCACCAACAGACCTCGACACTTATCGCAACACCTACGCAGAGTACTTGCTCGACCCGGACCTGCAGGCCGCCCGCGCGGTGCACCCATGGGAGGTAATCCCGGACGACCACGAGGTATACAACAACTTCGAAGGCGCCCCGGAAGACGAAGACCAGGTGGTGGCCGCAGCATTGGCCTACTGGGAGCACATGCCTTTGAGGCCCAGCGCATCCCCTCATGCTGCCGAGGGGGCGAACCTGCTCCTCTACCGCGACATCAACTACGGGGACCTCGCCCAGTTCAACATGCTCGACACCCGCCAGTACCGCGGCGAGCCTCCCGACCCCGAGTCCGATAACGGCGGCGATGTCGACACCGCCGACCCCGAGATAGCGAACGACATGGTCGGCAAGGAGCAGGAGACCTGGCTCCTCGACCGCCTCGCTTCCTCCGGGGCGCGCTGGAACGTAATAGGCAACCAGATAGGTATGTTCGACTATCAGGTCGGCGAGGATGTCAACATGATGGGTTGGGACGACCACGGCTACGCCCGCGACTGCATCATGCGCTACCTCGACGACTTCCGCCCGTCCAACCCGGTCATCATTACCGGTGATCTGCACTGCTCGTGGGTCTCTGACCTCAAGGCCTACTATCCGGACGAGAACTCTGTCACCGTCGGCACCGAGTTCATCGGCACCTCTATAACCTCGGGTCTTGGCGAGTCATACGCTGAGAAGTACAAGGCTCATCTTGAGCAGAACCCCCATGTTAGGTTCTTCGACGAGCGTACAGGAGGCTACGTGCGCGTCGATCTCACCCCCCAGGAGTGGCACACGGAGATGAAGCTGGTTGACACGATCAAGGACCCCGCCTCGCCGGTGCGCACCTTCGCCTCGTTCGTCGCCGAGGATGGACAACCCGGGGCGAAGCAAGTCTGAGGAGGCGTCCATAAGCCTCCTCGAAGGGACCTTCTAAAAGCATTGGAGCCGCCAACCTGTGTTCAGGGTACGGAAGAGAAACGTTGGGAGGAACACTACCCCACCGCGTAGCTTGAGCCCGGACTTGCCCCAACCTCTTCTGCCGGAGCTTCCTTCGGGACCGGTTACCGCCAACGCCCTGGCGGCGAGCAGCACTCTTTCTTTCTCGCTATTTCCAGGAAATTTAGAAGTGAGCCGCCCAGGAC
>JADDPM010000116.1 GCA_016781885.1 Rubrobacter sp. | reverse complement strand
ACGCCGTCCAGGAAGCATCGACGAAGTACCCCGAGCAGAAGTA
The DNA here is from genome assembly GCA_016781885.1 of Rubrobacter sp. Classification (GTDB taxonomy): domain Bacteria; phylum Actinomycetota; class Rubrobacteria; order Rubrobacterales; family Rubrobacteraceae; genus Rubrobacter_F. The sequence continues at coordinate 6,548 of JADDPM010000116.1, read as the reverse complement.
GGGGAGGCATACCGTGGTCGAAACGCGGCTCCCGGCGGAGCTCCTCCGCGACGACCCGAGGATTCCAAAGACCCCGGACCCCAGCGCCATCGTCATCTTCGGCGCCTCGGGCGACCTGACGGCTCGCAAGCTCGTGCCCGCCCTCTACGAGCTCGCCGCCCAGCGGCGCCTCCCGATGGAGTTTGCGGTCGTCGGCGTCGCGAGGACGCCGATGAGCCACGACGAGTTTCGAGAGAAGCTGCGCCGCTCCCTTGAGAGGCAGCGTCCCGGCGGGGTGAGTGACGACGTCTGGGACTCGTTCTCCGGGGGCATCTTCTACCTCGCCGGTGACTCGAAGAAGGCCGAGACCTACCGCGAGTTGAAGGATCTCTTGAAGAAGCTCGATGGGGAGCGGGGGACGCGGGGGAACCGGGCCTTTTATCTGGCCTCGTCGCCGACGCTATTTTCGACCATCGTGGAGGGGCTCGGTGAGGCGGGGATGAACGAGGGGGAGGACGGAGGCTGGGCGCGCCTGGTAGTCGAGAAGCCGTTCGGGCGGGACCTGGCGAGCGCCAGACAGCTCAACGCGGACATCCGACGGTACTTCGAGGAGACCCAGATCTACCGTATAGACCATTACCTCGGCAAGGAGACGGTGCAGAACATACTCGCCCTGCGTTTCTCCAACAGCATCTTCGAGCCTTTATGGAGCCAGCACTACGTGGACCACGTCCAGATCACCGTCGCCGAAGACATAGGTATCGGCACCCGTGGCCGCTTCTACGAGGAGGCCGGCGCCCTGCGCGACATCCTCCAGAACCACGCCATGCAGCTTCTCTGCCTGACCGCTATGGAGCCGCCGGCCGCCTTCGACGCCGAGAGCGTGCGCGAGGAGAAGGTGAAGGTCCTGAAGGCCGCCCGCCGCATCCTCGAGGACGAGGTCGAGGATTTCGCCGTCCGCGGCCAGTATGCTCGCGGCTGGGTGTGGGGCGAGGAGACACCGGGGTACCGCGAGGAGGAGGATGTCGCCCCCGGCTCGACGACCGAGACCTACGTGGCGCTCAAGCTTTTCATAGACAACTGGCGCTGGGCGGGGGTGCCGTTCTACGTCCGCACCGGCAAGAGGTTGCCGAAAAGGGTCACGGAGATAGCCATCCAGTTCAAGCCGACGCCGCACGCGCCGTTCGCCGGGGCCGAGAACCTGGAGCCGAATGTATTGGTGGTGCGCGTCCAGCCCGAGGAAGGTGTTTCGTTAAAGATCGGGGCGAAGGTGCCGGGCTCTGGGTTCGAGATCCGCTCTGTCAACATGGACCTGCTCTACGGCACGGCCTTCCTCGAAGAGGTCCCGGACGCCTACCAGCGGCTCCTTCTGGACCTGATGCTCGGCGACCCGACGCTCTTTATCCGCTCCGACGAGACCGAGGGAGCCTGGGACATCCTGGACCCGGTGATGCGGGCCTGGGCAGAGAACGCAGAGGTATCCCTCTACCCGGCGGGGACCTGGGGGCCGGATGAGGCGGAGAAGCTCCTCGGGCGCGAGGGGAGGAGGTGGCGGAGGCCATGATCGGGGACGCCATGTCGGTCGAGGAGATAGAGCGCGAGCTTGCCCGGCGCCGCAGGACGAGTGAGGATGGCCCGCCGGGCGCCCGGGCGTGCGTGGTCAACGTTATCGTGGTGACGAGCGAGGAATGCGCGCCGGATGTAGCCCGCGTCGTCTCGGACCTCTCCGGCCATCACCCCTCCAGGACGATACTCATGGTCTCGGACCCCGACGAAGGGGAGGCTAACCTCGAGGTCTCGCTCTCCACCTTCTGCGGCATAGGGAGGGGCGAAGGCCGGGTCTGCGCCGAGCAGATAACGATCCACGCCGAGGGCCCGCCCGCCGAACACCTCGAAAGCCTTGCGGGTCCGCTCCTGATCCCCGACCTCCCCACGTTTCTCTGGTACCCGAACGCAACGCTCCCCGATCCATCTACCGGCATGCTCTCCCTGACCGACCGTCTCATCCTCGACTCCGGCCCGGCAGAGGACCACGAGGCGTTTCTGCGGGCCGCGTCCAACCTGTGTCGGACTGGTCTACCGGCGGTCGCGGACCTCCAGTGGACCGCGCTCTCCCCGTGGCGCGCACTCGTCGCGGACCTTTTCACTCCCCCACAGAGAGCCGGCGAGCTGGCGGAGATAATGCAGATGGAGGTCCAGCACGCCCCGGCGGGCGAGAGCCAGGCTCTTCTCCTCGCGGGCTGGCTCGCCTCCGCCCTCGAATGGCGTCCGGAGCAGACGAGCCGCACGGAGAGTGGCCGCAAGCTCTCACTCTCAGCACCCTCCGGCACGGTAACGGTAGATCTCTCCCACGATAGCCCGGAAGCTGCCCTGAGCCAGGTTCGCCTCCGTTCCGGGGAGTTTGCCTTTGAGGTACGGGCCTCGCGCCGCGAGGAGTACGTTTGCGCCTGTACGACGGTGACGCGCGGCGAGGAGGTCTTGGGCGAGCGCACGGTACACCTGTGCTCCTCCAGCGTGGGAGCCTTGCTCGGCGAGGAGCTATGCCTCCCCGGACGGGACCTGGCCTACGAGGCCGCCCTCCACAAGACCGTGGAGATACTGGGCTCATGAACCTGCGCGTCTACGAGGACGTCCAGCAACTCTCCGGGGCCGCCGCCCATACCTTCGTGGAAGAAGCCCGCAAGGCAGTACAAGAGTACGGTCGCTTCACTGTGGCGCTCGCCGGCGGCTCGACTCCGAAGAGCACCTACGAGACGCTCGCCGCTGGATACGGCGGGACGGAGGACCTCAACTGGGGCAGGGTCCATTTCTTCTTCGGCGACGAGAGGAACGTGCCTCCAGACCACGAGGACTCGAACTACCGCATGGCCCATGAGGCGTTGCTAGATCGCGTACCTGCGGGCAGCATACACAGAATGAGGGGCGAGCTAGAGCCCTCCGAAGCTGCCGCCCTCTACGAGCGGGAGTTGGAGGAGTTCTTCGGCGGTATGCCGCGCCTCGACCTCGTCCTGCTCGGCATCGGTGAAGATGGCCACACCGCGAGCCTCTTTCCCCGCACCCCGGCGCTCGGCGTGATTGACCGCTGGGCCGTCGAGAACCCGGTGGAAAAGCTAGGGGCGACCAGGATCACGCTGACCCACCCCGCCATAAACGCCGCCAAGAACGTCGTCTTCCTCGTCGTCGGCAAGGGCAAGGCAGAAGCCCTCAAAGAGATCCTCGAAGGTGACGCCGACCCGCGCGATTACCCGGCGAAGCTTATCAATCCGGCGAACGGGCCTCTCTGGATGGCCGACCGTGCGGCGGCACATCTACTCAAAAGAACTTCATAGGTTTCGTCGAAAGGCGTTTATTGCTTCACGAGCATAGGTAGAGCTGTACTGGAAGCCATGCTTGTCGTATGAGCGTCTTTCTTACGGCGCGCACCGCCCAGGCCGCGAAGCCCGGGCGCGAGGCGGGATCTCTGCCGGTCACCGGTATGTTGGCCGACGGCGGGACGTTTAGCGGGACGATCTCGAACCTGACCTCCTCGGTCAACAGTGCAGGGGATCTTCTACCGTCTCTAAGGCAGATACGTGAACAGATCGGAGGGCGAGAGGAAGTCTTCCCTCTTGCCCTCTCGTTGTTGAGGACACCGGCATACACAGGGGTTGGGTGTAACCATAAGGTGGGCGAAAGGGTCCCAAGAGGTAGCGGGCCGGACTTAGTGACGTGAAAGCAGCCGAAGAACGACGAAGCGCAGCAGCTGTGCCGACCCGCTATGTTTGGATTCTACGGTAGAAGGGGGCTACCGGATCATGCCGGAGCCCTTCTTTCGAGAAAGTTGGCGAAAATTACACGAATTTGTGCAGGCTGAGGGCTAAAAGACCTTCTTGAGCAGCCCGATCGCGCCCTGGCTCCAGGGCACGCGGTGCGAGACTCCAGAGGCGTTCTCGAACTGCGCCCGGTTCTCGATATACCACCGGAAGTTCCTCAACAGCGCATCCTTGTTTGAGTACTTCGGTCTGAAGCCTAACTCTCGCTCGGCCTTCTCGATGGAGACGAACGAGTCTTTGGAGGCCGTCTCGTAGACCCACTTGTAGAGCGGCGAGAGCCCTAGCCTGTCGAGGACTCTGAGGCCCCAGATCGCCGGGGCCGCCGGAAATCCCAACACCTTCTTGCCGTGTCCGGCGTAGTCCAGGACGGCCTGATAGTCCTCCTTCATCGTCGTAAACTCCGCCGCCCCGATATTGAAGGTGTCGTTCACCCGGGTCTCCGGGAGCGTGAGGGTCAGGTAGATCGCCTCGCACAGGTCCTCGACGTCGAGGAGCTGGTAGCGGTTCCTGCCGGACCCGACCATGGGGAAGTTGTGCCCGGTAATCGCCCAGTCATACAGGAGCGCGAAGACCCCCAGCCTCTCAGGGCCAACGAACGACTTCGGACGGATAACCGGCACGACCAATCCGCGAGCGCGGTACTCGAGGCAGATCATCTCCGCCTGTATCTTGGCCTGCCCGTAAGGCCCCACGCCTTCCAGCTTGTCCGTCTCGTAGAGAGGATGGTGGTCCGGTATCCCGTAGACTGCCGTGGAGGAGACGTGGACCACTCGCTTGACCCCGTGACGCAGGGCGGCGTCGAGGATGTTGCGGGTCCCCTCGACATCCGTGGTGTAGATGTCCTCCGGAGCATAGAGCGGCAGGGCGGCGGCGGTATGCACTACGAAGTCCACGCCCTCCATCGCCCGGTTCACGAGCGTCTTGTCACGGATGTCGCCCTTTATGAGCTCGACCCTGTCTCTCTCCGGGTAGTCAAACTCCTCGACGTCCAGAGATGCCAAAGCGTACCCGCGCTCGTCGAGGTAGCGGATGAGGTTGATCCCGAGGAATCCGGCCCCGCCCGTGATAAGAACCTTCTGCCGCTCCATCTAAACGACGCCTCCTTCTGTATACTAGACTTGACCGCCGCGCGGAGTTACCGCGCGGGCGCTAACGTAGCATATCAAAATCGTGACGCTTGTAAGACTTTGCTATGCGCCTTGCTGCCTGCCCTGTTCGATGATCTCCTGCAGCTCTTCCTGGAGCGTAGCGAGAGCTTCGTCGGGCGATACCTCGCCGTTCAGCGAGGCGTTGAACTGCTCGGCCATCCTGAGGGACATATCAGAGTAGAACGGGGAGACGGGGCGGGGGCGTGTGTTCTGTATGGCCTGCTGCCCGAGCTCGGCGACCGGCACCTGCTGCAGAAGCTCTTCGTCCTCGTAGAGCTCTTGGCGCGCGGGCAGGACGGAGCCCTCTATGGCGCGGTACTTCTGCTGCTCGGGGGCGCTCATGAAGCGGATGAACTCGTAGGCGGCGTCTGGATCTTCGGTGTTCGCGTTCATAAAGAAGTTCCAGCCGCCCAGAGAGCTATAGCTCTGGAGGCCCTCTTCGGCCACGGGGAGGGAGGTTATCTGGATCTGGTCCGGCCTTATGCTCGACTCGTTTGGGTCGGAGGCGAGGGCGTACATGCGCGGGACGTTGCGCATAAAGACCGCGTCCCCGCCGAGGAAGATCGTGGCGACCTCCTGTTCCTTGTACTGGGTTACACCCGCGGGCGCTATGCCGTCGTCGATCATGCTACGCTCGATCTCCAACCCCCGCCGCGCCTCCGGGCTGTCTATGATGACCTCCTGGTCCCCCTCAAGGACGTTGCCGCCCGAGGTCCAGATGTACTCCAGGGCGTTTACGACCCCACCCTCGTAGTCCGCACCCTGGAAGACGTACCCGTACTGCGTGCCGGACCTCTCCTGCACTGTCCTGGCCTGCTCCTTGAGTTCGTCCCAGGTCCTCGGCGGCTGCGTAAATCCCGCCTCCTGCAGCAGGTCGCTACGGTAGTAGAGCATCCCGGCGTCGGTGTACCAGGGGACGCCGTAAACGCCGCCCTGGTAGGTCATGGCTTCGATGGTTGCGGGGAGGAACGCGCTCCGTTCGTCTTCGGGGAAGCGGTCCGAGAGGTCGGCGATGTAGCCGTTGGCGGCGAACTGGGCAGGCCAGATCACGTCGCCCCCGATCACGTCTATGTTGATCTCACCGGACTGGAACTCCGTGTTGAGCTGGTCGAAGTGCTGCCCCGAGTCCGCGGGCATCTCCCGCAGCGAAACCTGGATCTCCCCTTCGTTCTCGGAGTTGAACTGGTCTATGAGCGCCTGCACGCTCCCCGTCCGGTCCGGAAAGAACGAGAAGGTGAGCTCCGTCGCGCCTCCGACCCCACCGCCGCCGCCACAGCCCGTTACTCCCAACAACGCCGTCCCGGCGATTCCGGCGCCGCTGATCTTCAAGAAGTCCCGCCGGCTTATACTACCGCTAGAGAAACCCCGCCCGCCCGACGCACCCGTCCTGTCCATAAAGCTTCGCCCTCCTTACTCGACCCCTTTCCCCTCAACTCCCAATTATGCATCAAGTAGAGGCCCCGGCGCTCGCAGCCCTGAACGCCCGGCCGATCCAAAGCCCTAGCCCCCACCGAACCTATGTGAAAACCACAAAGCTAAGGAAATAACGTTTTACTAAGAGGCCGCGCGGATAGGAGAGCATGGCCTTCGTAGAAAGCGGACACGGTAT
>JADDPM010000115.1 GCA_016781885.1 Rubrobacter sp. | reverse complement strand
AGGAGCAGGCCCGCAAGGCCGCCCGCAAGAAGCAGGTCAACATCAACGTGCGTGAGATAAAGCTCCGCCCGAAGATCGGCGACCACGATTTCAACACCAAGCGCGGCCACGTCGAGCGTTTCCTGCGCGGCGGCGACAAGGTGAAAGTCACGATCATGTTCCGCGGACGCGAGGTGCAACACCCGGATCTGGGCGAGAAGCTCCTCCGCAGGCTCGCGGATGACCTTGGTGACTACGGGCGCATCGAGAGCCAGCCGAACCTCGACGGCCGTAATATGGTCATGGTCATGGCCCCGAAAAAGGACGCGCCTCCGAAGGGCGAGGCACAAGGCGAGAGACAGGAGCAGAGCGCCGCCCGCAGCTAACGGTAGCTATCTGTTACAATTCGTCCCGTCGTAGAGGCGAAACGGCTACTCCCGTGCCGTGAGCTTCGTTTTGCCGGTACACAAGAAACGCGGAGGAAGAATAAATGCCGAAGATGAAGACCCACAAGGGCGCCGCGGGGCGCTTCGAGGTCACGAAGAAGGGCAAGCTCAAGCGCCGCAGGCAGGGCCACAACCACATTCTGGAGAAGAAGACCACCAAGCGTAAGCGGCGTCTGAACACTCCTACCGTGATCCACAAGTCCGACGAGGCGCGCATCAAGCGCTTGCTGGGGGTCAAGTAGATGGCCCGCACGGCACGCAGTCTCCACGCTCGCAAGAAACGCAGGAAGGTCTTAGAGCAGGCCAAGGGCTACCGGGGAACGAAAAACAGTTCCTACAAGCGGGCCAAGGAGCAGGTCTGGAAGAGCGGGGTCTACGCGTATGAGGGGCGCAAGCAGCGCAAGCGGGACTTCCGGGCGCTGTGGATTCAGCGGATCAACGCTGGCGCCCGCGAGCACGGGCTCTCGTACTCGCAGTTCGTACACGGTCTCAGGCTGGCCGAGATAGACCTGGACCGGAAGATCCTGGCCGATCTTGCCGCCACCGAGCCCGCCGCCTTCGCTGCGGTCGTCGAAAAGGCAAAAAACGCTCTCGATGGAGGCTCTGAAGAGGCTCACTCCCAGGGAGAGAAGCGACGTACCCGGGAGGCCGAGACCGACAACACGGCTCGAGACGCCGGAGTGGAGGCAACGGAAGCCGCCGAGCGCAAAGCCGAGAAGCTGGATGTGGACCTCGAGAAGGTCGAAGGCTCTGGTTCGGGTGGGCGTGTCCTGGTCGAGGATGTCGAAGAGGCGGGTGGAGAGGTCAGCGCCACCGACGCCGCCGAGAGCAAAGCCGAGGAGCTTGGAGTGGACCTCGCTACGATCGAGGGCACCGGCGCCAGCGGGCGCATAACCGTCGGGGACGTAGAGAACGCCGCCAAAGAAAAGGGCGAGATGGCCGACTAGAACTCCGGCACCCTAAACGTTGTTTCGGAGGCTCTCCGCTTCGCGTCTGATCGCCCTTGGGTTCGCGGCGTTCATGGGTCTCGGAACGCTGCTGCTAAAGTTACCGGCGTCCACTTACGGGGGGATCTCCTGGGTGGACGCCTTTTTTGTCTCCGTGAGCGCCGTTAGTGTCACAGGGCTCTCGTCGGTCGACTACTCGGCGACCTTTACAACCTTTGGGAGCACCGTGGTGATGGTGCTGATGCAGGTCGGTGGTCTGGGGATCATGGTCTTGACCACGCTTGGCGCTTTGCTGATCGGGCGGAGGGTAGGCTTCCGCAGCCTGCTCACGGTGCGTGAAGAGCTTGGGAGCGCGGACTCGCCGCGTAATGTCTTCAGGCTCCTCGGACAGATAGCCGCTATCACCTTACTCGTCGAGGCTCTAGGAGCCGCGTTCCTCGTTATTAGCTTCCTCCGTCATGGTCTAAGTTACTCTGAGGCCCTCTTCCAGGCGGCATTTCACGCCATCGCCGCGTTCTGTAACTCCGGATTTACAGCCTTACCGGATGGAGACCTTACCCCGTATGCGGGCGACCCGATTATTAACCTGGTGTTCGTCGCGCTCATAATTCTCGGAGGGCTGGGTTTTCCGGTGCTCGTGAATATCTACTTCTACCGGAAGATGCGACGGTTGACGCTGCACTCTAAGCTCGTCCTCGTTACGTCGGCGATCCTAATCGCAGTCGGGGTTCTGAGTGTGGCGATACTGGAGTGGACGAACCACGCGACTCTCGGGAGCGAACCGGTAGGGACACGGTTGTGGATGTCGCTCTTTCAGGGGGTGACGCCGCGCACGGCTGGGTTTGCGACCGTGGACTACTCCCAGATGAATGAGTCCACGCTCTTCGTGCAGATCGGGCTGATGTTCACCGGGGCGGCGCCCGCCTCGACCGGCGGGGGGGTGAGGGTCACGACGCTCGCGCTCCTGGTGTTGGTCGTGCTCATGCAGGCGCGAGGGCAAGAGGAGGTCAGCGCCTTTGAGCGGCGCGTCCCGCGACCTCTTATCCAGAAGTCGCTGGCGGTGCTCTCGATCTCCGCGCTCGTGGTCATCGTGGCGACGCTCGCGCTGATGGTCTCTGACAGCTTGAGGCTGGTGCCGGCGATATTCGAGGTCACGAGCGCCTTCGGTACGGTGGGACTCTCCCTGAACGTCACGCAGGAACTCTCGACGTTCGCTAAACTGGTCATAGTAGGGGTGATGTTCTTCGGGCGCGTGGGGCCGATAACCCTGATCCTGGCGCTATCGGCCCGCAAACCGAAGGGTTACGTCTACCCACAGGAGGACATAGCGGTAGGGTGAGGACTTGAGTTGAGCAAACAGTTCGCGGTGATAGGGATGGGCAGGGTCGGCGCCTCGCTCGTGAAGACCCTTGACGACTTGGGTCATGAGGTCTTGGGAATAGACCGCGAAGAAGACCGTATACAGGACCTCTCAGACGAGTTGCCCGGTATCCATCTCGTCGCGGCGAACGCTGCGGAGTCCGAAGTCCTGCGCAACCTGGGCGTGGAGCAGTTCGACGGGGCGGCGGTCGTGATCGGGGAGAGCATCCAGGATAGCGTGCTCGTGACCCTCATTCTCAAAGACCTGGGCGTGCCGATGGTCTTCTCGCGTGCGAACAACGACCTGCACGCCCGCGTCCTGAATAGGATAGGTGCCGACCACGTTATCCAACCGGAGAAAGAGTTTGGCGAATTCCTGGCGCGCCAGATGTCCCTGCCTGGCATCCAGGACTACCTGGAGCTCGGCAACGACGAGGCGATCATCGAGATAGAGGTGCCCGAAGAGTGGGTCGACAAATCCCTCGCGGACCTGAGTCTCCACCGCAAGAAAAACCTCACGGTGCTTGCGATCAAGGGTAAGGACCAGGGCGGCACCCTGCCGCAGCCGGATACCGCGCTCGAACATGGGACAATCCTTGTCATCGGCGGCCCCAAAAAGGAGCTGGACAACTTCGATCCCAACTCGGTGTGACCCTCTCAAACGCCGCCCTCAAACGTCTCGCCAAGCTGAAGCAGAAGAAGTACCGAGAGGAGATGCGCCTCTTCCTCGCAGAAGGCCGAACCCTCGTTGAAGAGGCCGTAGTATCGCCCAAACACCTACTCACCGATCCCAACGCCGTAAAGCAACTCTCGACGCTCGCTACCCCGACCAGCCCGATAGCCATATTTCCGTTCCTCGACGTCCCCGCCACGGAGTTACTCAAGGACAGAGACCGCATAGTCTTCTTGCACGGCGTTCAGGACCCGGGGAACGTCGGCACGACCATACGCGCAGCTCACGCCTTCGGGGCCGGAGTCGCGTTATCGGCCGGCACCGCCGACCTCTACAATCCGAAGACCGTTCGCGCCACGATGGGCTCGATCTTTCACCCTCCGATAGCCAGGGAGGTGGATCCCTTCTCGTTTCTGAAAGAGGCTGAAGTGGTGGGCTTCAGTTCGGTCGCAGCAGTTGCTGAAGGAGGGGAGCCTCCCACTTCACTGGCCGCCGGGAAGCTCGTTGTCATGGTCGGCGCGGAGGGTGGCGGCCTGCCGGAGAGCGTCGTATCGGCTTGCGCAAGGACGGTAACGATACCGGCGCTCGCGGAGTCCTTGAACGCGGCGGTCGCCGCCTCGATCCTGCTCTACGAGGCGTATAGCCGTGTGCTACCATAGCCCCGATGACGGCGGTCGAGCGTATAGAAGAGCTTCGCGCGGAGGTCCTCTCCGCTGTCGCTTTGGCAGGCTCCACTTCAGACCTCGAGTCCGTCCGCGTGAAGTACCTGGGCCGATCGGCCGAGCTTACAGAGATCAAGAAGAGCATCCGGGATCTTTCTCCCGAGGACCGCAAGTCGGTCGGCGGGGCTTCGAACAAGGCAACAAAGGAGATCGAGGCTGCCCTCCAGGAGCGACTGGAGAGCATCGCCGCTACCGAACGCGAGGAGCGCCTGCGGGTTGAGGCCGTGGACGTCACACTCCCCGGTACGCCGTACCCTAAAGGCAGCCTCCACCCCTCGCTGCGTGTGATAGATGAGGTAGTCGACTTCTTCGTGGGCCTCGGGTACAGGGTCGCCGAGGGGCCGGAGGTCGAGACCGACTACTATAACTTCACAGCCCTGAACATCCCGCCCGGACATCCGGCGCGCGGCATGCAGGATACGTTCTTCCTTGATGAGGGGCTGGTGCTGCGGACGCACACCTCGCCGGTCCAGATCCGAACGATGCTCTCGCAGGAGCCGCCGGTCTACGTAGTCTGTCCGGGACGCACCTACCGGCGCGACTCCGATCCCACACACACCCCTATGTTCAACCAGATCGAAGGTCTCGCAGTGGACAAGGGCCTCACTCTGGGTCACCTCAAGGGAACGCTCGCGGCGATGGCTCGTCACGTCTTCGGCGAGGACGTCAAGGTCAGGCTGAGGCCGAGCTACTTCCAGTTCGTCGAGCCGGGCGTCGAGCTAGACGTGAGCTGCTTCGTCTGCGGCGGCAGCGACCCGAACTGCAAGGTCTGCAGGGGAGCGGGTTGGATAGAGATGCTCGGCGCCGGGATGGTCGACCCGGCGGTCCTCACCGAGGTCGGCTACGATCCCGAAGAGTACACCGGATTCGCCTTCGGGATGGGGCCAGACCGCATGGCGATGGTCAAGTACGGCATCCCGGACCTGCGGCTCTTCTTCGAAGGCGACCTCCGCTTCCTCCGCCAGTTTTAGTTTAGAAGGGGATACACTTGTGCGCGTTCCGCTAAGTTGGCTCCGCGAGTACGTAGACTTTGACCTCTCCGCTGACGAGCTCGCCGACCTGTTCTCCCTGCGCAGCCAGGAGGTAGATGGGATCGAGCGTCTCGGCATCATCGACGGCGAGGTCGTGGTGGGGGAGGTCGTCGAGTTCGGCCCGCACCCCAACGCCGACCGGCTCAACGTGGCGAAGGTGGACCTCGGGGGAGAGGTCGTACAGATCGTGGCCGGAGCCCCGAACCCCTACCCCGGCGTCCGCGTACCCGTCGTCCTCCCCGGTAGCACCCTAGCCGACGGCCGTAAGCTCAAGAAAGCGAAGCTGCGCGGGATGGAGTCGTTCGGGATGATGATGAGCGAGCGCGAACTCGGTATCTCCAACGAGCACACGGGGATACTGCTACTCGACGAGTCCTACGAGGTGGGGCGTTCCGTCTCCGACTACTTCCCCGTGGGCGATACCGTACTGGAGCTGGACGTAAACCCCAACCGGCCGGACCTGTGGGGCATGATCGGGGTTGCCCGCGAGTTGGCCGCCATCCTCAAGACGACTTACTGTATCCCCGAGGCGAGCTTCGAGGCGAACGGAGAGCCTACCTCGGCCTATACCTTGCGGGTTGAAGCCCAGGACCTCTGCCCCCGCTACGACCTGCGTCGCGTCTCGGACCTCAGGCCCGGCGAGAGGGCTCCCCTGGAGATGCGTCGTCGCATCCACGCCGCCGGGATGCGTCCCATCAACGCGATAGTCGACGCCACGAACTACGTCATGATCGAGACCGGACAACCCATCCACGCCTTCGACGCCCGCGAGGTCCGGGGCGGCATCGTCGTCCGCCGCGCCCGCTCCGGCGAGAAGATGACGATGCTCGACGGCCAGACCAGACAACTCGACGAAGAGATGCTGGTGATCGCCGACGAGGAGCGCGGCCTCGTCGTCGCCGGCGTCATGGGAGCAGAGACCGCCGAGGTAGACGATGGAACCACCGACGTGCTTATAGAGGTTGCTACCTTCAATGGACGCAACATAATGAAGACCTCTCAACGCCTCGGCTTGCGTACCGACGCCTCCGGGCGGTTCGAGCGCAGCCTCGACCCGGAGATGGTCGCTTACGCGATGGCCCGCCTCACCGGCCTTCTTGCTCAGAACACCGGTGGCCATCCCGCCCCTGACACTTTGAGCCATTACCCTGAACCCGTCGAACCTTGGCAGGTGCCGCTCCGGCTCGCGCGTGCGGAGCTCTTGCTTGGTATGCCGGTGGAGGAAGGAGAGGCCGCGAAGAGGCTGGAGCTGTTGGGGTGCGAAGTCGGGCGCGAGGACGGGCGTCTGCTGGTGGACGTACCTACCTTCCGCCGGGACCTCGGGCGGGAGGCCGACCTGATCGAGGAGGTAGGCCGCCTCATTGGTCTGGAGAACGTCCCTGAGAGGCTCCCGGGCGTACCGCTCCCCGGCGGCCTCACCCCGGCCCAGAAGAGGCTGCGGAGCCTCCGGCGTCTCTTGGCCGACCTTGGATTCTCCGAGGCCGTGACCTACCCTTTCGGTCCCGACCGCTGGGCCG
>JADDPM010000255.1:1756-1898 GCA_016781885.1 Rubrobacter sp. | reverse complement strand
GGCCAAGAGGGCGAGGTTCCGGGCCGCCTGATCGTGGCGAGTTGCGAGCCCCGGAGGCCCCCAGCCGTCGTATCACAAGCAAAAGAACAGGGTCGGCGCTACGAGTAGTCCGACGATCAGCACCGCGGCACCGAGCACCGGC
>JADDPM010000255.1:0-1655 GCA_016781885.1 Rubrobacter sp. | reverse complement strand
GACGTCAACCGCTCCGCTGGCGAAGATGACGGAAAGGACGATGGCGGCGATGGCGACACCGAGGATCGCGGTGTAGACGGCGGGGCGCTGCCGGAGCAGGAAAAGAGTGGAGCAGCTGGATGCTCGATTTGCGGTGCTCTGCCGCTGGTGAAGGCACCATGCGCCAAGTATCGGCAGAAAGCCCGTCGACGAACACCAAACCGTCCATGGTGTCCGAAACTCTGCGAGAGTTGGTCCACCGCTTCACCGCTGTCAGCGTCGATCGTGGCTGTGATGGAGTCGCTGACCACTTCCGTGCACTACGGCAGGCACATCGACGTTGCATCCGGGATGGGGGCGGCGACGTCGCCCACGGTGGCCGTCATGGCCATCCAAGAACCGCCTCGACGTCCGTGGCTCGTCGTCCTCGACGCTGTTGCTCGACATCCGGGCACGGCTCTCGTCGTCACCGTCGTCCTCTGGGCGCTCGACCACTTCCTCGGGTGAGCATCCGCTGAGGCGACGGAAAGCGGCATCCGCGAGGCGGCGCCCGTACGTGGAAAAGTCGCACTCATGGCACAACGACCACTCGTGCCGGGATCCTCGAAGTAACAGTACTTGCCCTCAACTCCGCGTTCCTGTTTACCGACAACCCTTCAGAATGCACGGACCCGACGAACTTTGCCTGGGACGCGGTCCGTTGTGAAATGGGCACAAACGTCACCTGGCGAAGGGCTGGCTCGGCCTTGGGCCTCGGTGTGCCCGCTGACGTAATCATCGTAGGCACCAAGGAGAACACATGACAGTCCCGGTAAAGAGCCCCTACGGCTTCTACGCGCTCGGCTTCCCTGACCGGCGATCTTCCCCATGCTTGAGTAGAGAGATGCCGTAGTGTGGAGCGCCGTGACTTCCTTGCAAGCTGGGCTCCTGAACCTGTGAACGTGCGCGCCACGGTCCTACGTGTGCTGCGTGTCCTCTTGCGTTCACTAGTCTTCCTAGCCGGCATGGTCGGAGGCTTTGCAATGGCCATGGTTGCTATTTCCTTCGCAGGATCGGCTGCTACCGATTTCACGGTCGTATTCTTTGGAATCGGCCTGCTGTTGGCTGCCCCTCTTTGTTGGATCGCCGCCGTCTGGAGCCGGAAGGGGGACTCCTGGACCGTCGGATACGTTGGCGCCTGGCTGGTATTTTTTGTTATTGGCTACAGTTTGGCATTCATTGAGGGCGGGAAGCCGATCAAGACTTCGGACTACGCTGTGACGGTTGCCTTCGTGTTGCTCGGGGTCTTGTACCTCCTCGTGCTTCCGATAGGGGCGATCATCGTCCGACGACGTGCGCGCTCGGACCAAGGGGAGTCGAAGGCATAGTGCCCGCAATCTCGGCGAAGCACGTCGTCCTCCGTGGGGGGTTCCGGGTTCCGGTCGGGCGCTGACTGAGTGGCTGAGGCGACATCGACGGCACGGCGAGCGCCTACTTGGTGTGGCTGGTGCGCCAGCCGTTGGCTCACTGCCACCGGAGCTGCGTTCCCGCTGCCACCGTCTCTGCAGACCCACTGCCACCGGGACTGCGTTTCCGCGTCGCGAGCGTTCTGAGGGATCCCCGTTGAGTGGGCCAGGGGCTATGCGAGTGCTGGTTGGTTCCCGGTGGTCCAGGCCTGAGCGAACTCACTGGGAGTG
>JADDPM010000114.1 GCA_016781885.1 Rubrobacter sp. | reverse complement strand
GGCGGCGGCGGCCAGCAGCAGCAGCAGCAGCAGCAGCAGCAGCAGCAGGGCGGCGGCAGCCAGGCCCAGGCTCAGCTTCCGAGGACCGGTGGCGGCGCTTCGCTGTTCGCCCTCGGTGCTGGCGCCCTCCTCGTGGGTGGCGGCCTCGTGGCTCGCAGGATCATCAAGTAAGGACCGTCATCGACGGTAGCTAGCCCAGGCCACGCGGCCGAGGTTATGCGAGGAGGCGGGCCCTTCGGGGGCCCGCCTTTTTTTGTGCGTGCTCTGGTTCACTATTCTTGGGCTACCCTCCGAGGCTCGTCCGCGGCGCACCGGGGTGCGCTTGTATTCGGCTTATCCACCGTATATCCTCATCCGCGGTGAGAGAGCTTTGGATAGGGTAATCAAGGTCTCGGTTGGTTTCGCGACGGGCGCGTTGATCCTGCTCGCGATCTCGCTTTATCTGTCGAGCTACTATCTAGAACAGCAGCTCCGGTCGGTGGAGGCCGGGAACTTCCAGGACGCACAGAGAGAAATCGATTTGGCGTCCCGGCTGGATCCCTTCAGTCCGGCCCCGCTGGTCTTCGAGGCCTACCTTGAGCTACGGCAGGGGAGAATGCAGGTGGCTGTCGGGGCTTTCCGCGAGGCTATCGAACGGGATCCCCACAACTCCGAGAACCGGGTGGCGCTTGGGGACCTCCAGAGGCAGCAGCTAGGCGATCCGGAGGCTTCGGCGGAGAGCTATCGGGAGGCCCTGAAGTACAATCCATATTCCGCCGCAGCCATCTCTCGTCTAGGAGACGCACTGTCGAATGCCGGAGACCTCGAGGGGGCGAAGGCCCAGTACAAACGGCTGCGGGAACGCGGGAAGATCTCCCTAAAAGACCTTTACGCTCTGGGCAGGATCCAGGTGCAACTTGAGGAGTCGGAGGAGGCCATCAGGACCTTCGAGGAGGCGAGAGAGATGGCTGTTAAGAGGTTGGAGTCCCTGGACGAGTCACAGCGAGCCGAGAGGGAGACCTTTATAGAGTCGTTGGACCTTGCCGTAGCTGACGCCTTGGTCGTGCAGGGTTCCTACGATGAGGCGCGGGAGGTGCTCTCTCAGAGCGAAGCTGAGCAGGCGCGCGCGGTGCTCGCGCTGCTAAACGAAGATCCCGAAAGCTACCGTGGGGCGGTCCTCGATGACATCACCAGATAAGAGGCGAGGCGGCTGGCAGGACTGGCAGCGGGAACAACGCGACGACCTTACCCTCTCCGAGGCGCGTCATATCCTCTGGGAGCGGCGCGCGTTGGTAGCCGGATGCACACTCTTGTTCGTCGCGGTGGCGTTGCTATACGGCCTGTCTCGGGAGCCCGTCTACACGGCAGAGGCTATAGTCTCGGTGCGCTCGGAGGAAGGAGAGATGGGGACCTCCGAGAGCCTTGACGAGGTTCTCTTCGAACTCGGCAGTCCGGAGGCGACGGAGAACTTCCTCGGCCAGGTGGCGGCGAGGGCGGAGTGGAAGGGAAAACCGGGCGAATTCCGGGAGCGCATCCGGGAGGAGCGAGCGAACAACGGGAGGATAAAGGTCCGCTTCTCGGGACGGACGCCGAGGGAGGCGTCGCAGGGGGCGAATGCTTATGCGCAGGTCTTCGTCGAGCGGGTTAGGGCGTTCGAGGGGCGGCTCGCGGGTGGAACCGTCTCTGGAGAGGCTCAACTCGAGAAGGCCGCCGTGCCTCCGGAGAAGCGTTCAGGCCCCGGTGTCTTCTTGGTGACGGTCGTGGCTGGCGCAGGGGGGCTCTTCGTCGGGGGGATAGGGGCCCTCTTCTTTGAGGGACGCGCTCGCCGCTGGAGTGGCTACAAGGATGCCGAACTCACCCTCCGGGCACCGGTCCTGGGTGTGATCCCTGACTACTCCGACGACCTGTCGGACGAGCTTCCCGAGGAGGCTATCTCTGGCAGGAACGAGGGCACGAGGTGAGCCCGAGGACGGACGCTTCGAGCGCTGCGGACGGGCGGGACGCGAGGGTGCTCGTCGCGCGGACGCGCCAACTCCTGAAGCCCGACTCCGATGTGTGGCGCTCGTTCGCCGAGTTGGCGGAGAACCTCGGCTCTCTGGGACGGCCCATCGGAAGCGTGGGCGTCACCGGCCCGGAGGTCGGGGCGGGACGGAGTACGGTATGTATAGGGCTCGGGGCGGCGCTCGCTGCGCAGGGCAAAAAAGTCGCTATCGTGGACTGTAACCTCCACCGGCCCCACCTGCACCACTGCTTTGGCCGTCCCAACTTCACCGGCCTCACCAGCGCCTTGGAGGGTGAGAGGGATCTGGAGGGCTACGGCTTCGAGGTTGCGCCGAACCTGCGCGTGGTCCCGACCGGCCCGGTCCTGCCCGGCTGGAGGCTCCTCGCAAGCCCCCCGAAGCTCGTCGAAGCCGTCCGGTCTCTGGAGGAGAAGAGGGACGTGGTCCTCCTCGACGCGCCGGTGGCGGACGGGGTGCTCGCCGCCCCGAACTTGTGGGGCTCCTTCGACGGCATCCTGCTCGTCGTCCACGCGACCCGCACTCCGAAGGGTGTGGCCCGCGGCCTCACCGATGCCCTACTCGACGCGCGGTTCAACCTCTTCGGGGTAGTACTAAACGGCTATGTTTAGCAGGAAACCCAGGGCTCGTATCGAGACCGGCGAGATGCCGGTCATAAGTCAGATAGAGGAGGCGCCCGCCCGCCCGGAGAGGGAGCATACGGCGGGCCGCAACCTGACAATCTTCAAGAGCCTCGTCCTCGCCGTGCTCCTCGCTATCATGCTCTACGGTATGCTCGACCGGGGGCTCTTCGGTACCGAGCGGTGGCTGCCGGTTGCCATAGCGATCCTGAGTCTGCTCTTTATCTCCCTGTTTATCGTCGACTATTTCGCGGACATGCCGCGTATTGCCTGGGTGCTCGTGGGACTCCTCACCGTGCTCGTTGTGGTGAAAGGGCTCTCTCTGGCCTGGAGCATCAGCCGCACCGAGACCGTGCAGGAGCTTCTGCGCTCCTCGATGTACCTGGCGACATTCGCTCTGGCCGCGGCGTCGCTCTCCTCGCGGCGGCTCGTGGGAACTTTCATCGACGGCCTGAACCTCGTGGCGGGGGTAGTCGCGGGTTACGGCGTGTTACAGAAGGTGAGGCCGGTCGAGTACCCTTCGAACGCCCCCGACAGGGTCAGCGTCGGTTCTACGCTAGAGTACGCGAACACCGTGGCGGTGGTTCTGGGGATGGGCATCGTGCTCGGGCTCGCGCGCATGACTCAGCTCAAGAACCCGGTCGTGAGGGGGATCTACGCGGCCTTGATCCTGGTCTTAGGCGCGGTCTTTTACCTCACCTTCTCGCGTGGGGGGATGCTAGCGCTGGGGGTGGGTCTGGTCGTGCTCTTCGCCGTAGGTGGGAGCCGTCTGCAGATGCTGGCGAACCTGCTCCTCGTCTCGGGGCCGCTCGTCTGGCTCGTGTCGAGGACGCGGGAACTGGGCTCCCTCTTCGAGTACGAGCCCTCTGAGAGCATCAGGGCCGCCGACGGGGCGTCTTTCGGGATTCACCTCGCCATCGCCGCTGTCCTGGCCTTCCTCTTGCAGGCGATCTACGCTGCCCTGATCGGACGGTACCAGCCCGGCCCGGCCGTACGCCGCCTGCTCGGCGTGGCCGCAATCGTTGTGGTCCTCGCCGGAGCGGGGTCTGTAGGCTATTTGCTGCTCGGCGAGCAGCAGGGTTCGGATGGGGCCCCCGCTGCTGCCTTCTCCAGCTTGCAGGAGAAGACGGAGGACGTGAGGTACCGGTTCACCTCGATTTCATTTGGCTCCCGGTCTGAGTATTGGAAGGTGGCCTGGGACGCCTGGAAGGAGCGACCTTTAACGGGCACCGGGGCCGGCACCTTCGTGTACACCTGGCAGGAGAACCGTTCGGACTTCGGCGGCGTGGGGCGGGTTCACAACGTCTACCTGGAGCAGGGGACGGAGTCGGGCGTCGTGGCCTTTCTGGCGCTCGTGGGCTTCGCAGCCCTGCTGGCCCTGCTGACCGGGTACGGGGCGTGGCGGGCCGTAGGGGAGCGGAAGGTGCTGCTTGGCGGGCTCACCGCCGCGGTGATCGTCTACCTCGTCTCCTCAGCGCTGGGCTGGCACTGGTACATCCCGCCCTCGACTATCTTCTTCTTCGCGTTGGCGGGTGTGGCGGCGAAGTACGCCTTGGGGACGGAGCGGGATACCTGAAGGGCGACACCCGGTAGCTCTCCGGCCTCCGCTGAAGCCAGCGGAGGAGTGTAATACCTCTAGCTCCACGCGATCCGGACCTTGCACGGTGGCGCCGTCCTCTCGTCGCTCGGCGGTATGGGGGACGCCGGTACGGTGAGTGACTCCTGTGTGAGCCTGGTCTGGCACGGCACCTACGCATCGCTCTCGGCGGGGGAGAAGGATGGCGTGGCTGTGCGCGGGATCCCGGCGAGGCGGGCGAGGTGAGGCTCGTCTGCGCCGCAGCACCACCTCATACCGTGACCGATCGTTCGAGCTTCTACAACAGCGGTCCATACCACTGGAGTACTCTCACGTCGCCGGTTCACGAGACTACGACCTTATTCGATAGGCTCTGCCCTCATGGAACACGACGGCGCCGGATGGGAGTTCTGTATAAATCGGCAGCAGGGGCAGCCTGAAATCAGCCGGTACCCATGGTAGCGAAAGGGATAAAGTGGGCATCCCTATCGAGGCGAGTCATAGCGTGGGACAACAGGTACAGCAGCACGCGGCTCTCTGGGGCTCCGCTGACATGAAGCGACGGACACCTCTCGGTGATCCGGGTGTTAGCCGCCTCGGGGAGTGTGATTATCAACGAACCGGCGGCGGACAGTAACGCGGCGTGCATCGCGTCTACGATCGGGGCGAGTTCTCCCGCGCCTGGCGAAGGGTGGGTTCCGGCGGCATCATCTACCTTATACATCCACCGTGCTGGCGCCCCCGTGGGTCTAAGGTCGCGCGAGGGAGTTGGTAAGTGCCTACGCCCGCGTCAGCCGGCAGGGGACGGTCGCGGTGCGGGCTCTGTACTGCCTCTTTGGATTGAGCTGTGCGCGAGCTTAAGCGGCGAACTGCGGGAGAAGCTTTTGGAAGAATTTCGCGTAGGGGCCATCTGATCCGCTTACGTTGGGCTCATTACGGAGACGTGCCTCGCTTACGTCGGGCACCGGGTCGTTTGCGTGGATAACTTCTCTTCGGCTTTGTGACTGAGGGGGGGACCTCCTTCACCACCGCCCGGCTTCTCTCAGGGTCGCATCACTCTCGCTGCGGCGGCCATCCTTGACGGATACGCCGCACTCCTGCGCAGTGGCGCGAACCCGATCCGGGCGAACCCATCTCGGGGCAACACCGCAGCGTCGGGCCTTACGGGACTTTGCCAGTGTTCCTTTACAAACCTTCGCGAAAACAAGTAATGTACGACGTATGAACTCATCTTCAACTCACAAAAGACCGTGGGCCTACTACTCGTTGATGCTCGTGGCCGGATGCGCGCTAGTGATGGGTTGGGGGGGGCGGTTGTATAACCTCAGATTCCCGCCCCTTCTGATGTGGGACGAGATCTACTTCCCGGTCTTCGCCCGCAATTACCTGTACGGGGTCCCGTTCTTTGACCTGCACCCTCCCCTTGGCAAGTTCATCTTGGCCGGCAGCATCGCCATCCTCGGGGACACTCCCCTCGGCTGGCGGTTGATGCCGGCCCTGTTTGGTTGCACCCTGGTTGGCCTGGGGGCTGCACTTGGCTGGTACTACTTCAGAGACAGGGTGGGGGCGCTGCTGCTGGCCGCCTTTATCGCTAGCGAGACGATCCTGATCGCCTATTCCCGGGCGGGGCTCCTCGATGGCATCCTCATCTTCTTCGTCCTCGCGACCATGCTCGCGGCCCTGTGGGCCGAGCGGAAGAACCAGGTCATCTGGCCGGCCGTGCTGCTCGGACTGACCATCAGCATCAAGTGGGCGGCCTTCGGAGTGGCCGTGCCCGTGGGATACGTCCTCTGGCGCAAGGGGATGTTCAGGCACTTCCTCGCGGGCCTGTATGTCTCCGCGGTCATCTACGTCCTGATAGTCTTAATCGGGCAAGTGGTCAACGGGACCGGGGGCGGGGAGGTCTTTGGCGACGCGAACGCGTGGGTGAAAGTGTGGGAGTGGCACCTTCAGGCTCTCAATAACTTTTCCAACGCAGTCTACACCAGCGAGACCTCGTCCTGGTGGAGCTGGCCCCTGATGCTGCGACCGATACTCTTTTACTATTACATGAACCCGGCGGGGGAGGAACTGACCGTGTGGGCGGTCGGCAACCCAGCCCTCTGGTGGAGCAGCACTCTAGCCGTGGTCGTCGGCCTTCTCGAACTGGCGCGTCGTGCGATCCTCAGAAAGCCGTTGGTCGACCACCCGCTGGTGCCGATACTGCTGGGGTACGTGGTCCTCCTGTTGCCTTGGGTCCCGAGCTCCCGGGTACCGTATCTCTACAACTACCTGCCGTCCTACGCCTTCGCCCTCCTGGCGCTGGTCTACTGGCTCTGTCGCCTCTGGAGACTCCGGCCGTGGGGGCCATGGGCGGTGGTAGCCTTCGCCGCCTGCGCGGTGGCGACCGCCCTGTACTTCCTCCCCATGGTCACGGGCCTGCCCATAAGCCACGAGAGCTTGCGGCAGCGCGTATGGCTAGAATCCTGGGACCGTATCCAGTTCAACTTAGAAACCGTCTGAAAAGGCTCATGAGCGGGCTA
>JADDPM010000029.1:4860-18347 GCA_016781885.1 Rubrobacter sp. | reverse complement strand
CGCGGACTCCCTCGCGGACCGCCTCGCGGACCCTATCGTCCTCCGCGCGGCCCAGATCGCTGGTCTGGGCCTCTCCCGTGTTACCCGAGCTCGCCTCGTCACCACGGTCCTCTGTGGACCCGCCAGAGTGTTCGGTACCGGAGCGATCTTCGTAGCCCCCGTCGCCGGGCTCGCCGCCGTGCTGGATCATTGCCTCTCCGGCCGATCCAGAGCCCGTAGCAACACCGGAAGTGCCCAGATCCTCGCGGTCACCGCCCTCGCGATGGCCCCGGGTCATGCTGCCCGCGTCCTCTTCCGCACGGCCACGCTCGCCAGTCTCGAGGTCTGGAATGCTCCCCGATGGGGTAGCGCTGCCGGCGCCAGCCCCTGCCATCGCCGACTCGGAGCCCATGTCCTCGCGGTTCTGGTACGTCTCCTGGCCCACGCGCTCCTGGTCCTCGCCGCCCATCGAGGCGTCTGAATGCCTGTCCTGCATAGCGCGGTCGCCCGCCATCGTGTCGTCCTCATCCCCCGTCGCGCCCGCTGCGGCTCCGCCGGCGGTCGTCCCGGAGGCCCGGCCATAGGAGCTTTGTCCGGCGGAACTCTCCAGACCGAAGTGGCGGCGGATCCTGTCTTCGAACCCGGCGTCTACCTCGTCGTCGTCGCTATAGGTCGGGGCGTCTTTTACGTGGTCCTTTGCCTCGGCGACCTCTATCCTGCGCCCCTGCTCGTCGACGCGCGAGATCTCCATCGGTACCAGAGTAGTCCCCGAGAGCCCGAACAGGCCCATCTTTACCCCGATGTACTCCTCGCGGTCGGTCTCGTCCACGAAGAGCTCATCCACCTTGCCTATCTTCTCGCCCGCGTTGTCGTAGACGGTATAGCCTTCATACTTCTCTTCGAGTTCCCTCAGACGATCCTCACCGGCCACAGCTAACTCCTCCTTGTGACGTTTGCTTCACCCGCAAGAAAGTTACCCTCTCACTGCCTGAGTAAACATAGGGTGTAGTGGTACCGACCAGAATGCTGCGCGCGGCCCGATCTCCATGCCAGAGTATACTGCCAGCGAAATAAGCGGACGTATTGGTGCTAGTTCCGCGGGAGGTCGTCTCCGGAGCATGAGTTTTCCCGAGCATATTATGGCCATCGATGCCGGGTCCTCCTCGGTACGATGCTCTCTCTATGATAGGACGGGCAACCTCATAGAGGGCACCAGGGCAAGCTTCGGATACGGGTTCGAAACCACCCATGACGGCGGTGCGACGCTCGACGCTGATAAGCTCTGCGAGCTCGTCTTCCGGGCTATAGGCGAGACGCTCGTCCGCGCCGGGGCGCGAGAGATCTCCGGGGTGGCGTTGAGCACGTTCTGGCACGGCGTCCTGGGCGTGGACCGTCGGGATAATCCAACCACGCCGGTCTTTACCTGGGCCGACCGGCGGGCCGCGGGCGCGGCGGCGGAGCTCCGGGGGTGGCTGGACGAGACCGCCGTCCACCGAAGAACCGGATGCATGCTCCACTCCAGCTACCTGCCGGCGAAGCTCCTGTGGTTGAGCCGCTCCTCTCCTCAAGAGTTCGGGGCGACCGCACGCTGGCTCTCTCCGGGGGAATACCTCCATCTCAAGCTATTCGGCGAGGCGACGGCGAGCACGTCGATGGCTGCGGGAACCGGCCTCTTCGACCAGAACCACGCGATCTGGGATAGCGAACTGTTGGACGCGCTGCCCATAGGCGCCGGGCAGATCTCTCCCATCTCGGACGAACCCTCGCGCGGTTTGCGGGATGAGTGGGCACGGCGATGGCCAGCACTCGAAGAGGTGCCGTGGTTCCCGGCACTCGGGGACGGGGCCTGCTCCAACCTAGGGAGCGGCTGTGTGGGGCGCGGGAGGCTGGCGCTCATGGTCGGGACGAGCGGGGCGATGAGGATGCTGTGGCAGGCAGGTTCAGCCGAGCCGCCCGATGGGCTGTGGTGTTACCGGGTAGGTGAGAGCAGGTTCGTCGTCGGTGGAGCGCTCTCTGACGGCGGGAACCTCGTGGCATGGCTGCGCAAAACCCTGCGGCTGCCGGAGTCCGAGGAGACCGAGAAACTGCTCGCCGGGATGAAGCCCGGCGCGCACGGCCTCACCTTTCTGCCGTTCCTGGCCGGGGAGCGCGGGCCCGGCTGGGCGGATACGGCGAACGGCACGGTGACAGGGCTCTCGATGGCGACGGAGCCGGTCGAGATGCTACGCGCGGCGATGGAGGCAATAGCACTCCGCTTCGCCCTTATAGCGCAGAGGCTGGACGAAGCCTTCCCTTACGAAGCCGGAGCACGGGAGATCGTCGCCACCGGCGGCGGCCTGCTGGGCTCGCCAGCATGGACGGGGATCATGGCGGACGCGCTGGGTAGACCCATAACAGTCTCGACGGTCCCTGAGGCGTCGAGCCGAGGTGCAGCGCTGCTGGCCCTGGAGACGCTCGGGGGACCAAAGGTCGAGGAGTTCGAGGCGCCTCTCGGCGAGATATACGAGCCGGACCCCTCGCGCCACGAGGTCTACAGAGAGGCCCTGGAACACCAGCGCAAGCTCTACGATGCCGTAGTGAGGAAAGGATAGAGAGACGCGAGCCCCAGGGAACCTGGGGCTCGCGTCGGGATGAGCGGGAGTTAGATGGTTGCCTCTTGGCGTTGACGATCCTCTATCGGGACGTAGTCAGCTTCGCGGGGGCCCGTATAGATCTGGCGGGGACGCGCGATCTTGAACTCGGGGTCGTGCATCAGCTCGAGCCACTGGGCCATCCAGCCGGGGGTCCGCCCTATGGCGAACATAACCGTGAAGGCGTCGGTAGGGATGTTCATCGCCTCGTAGATGATCCCCGACCAGTAGTCGACGTTCGGGTAGAGCTTGCGGCTCGTGAAGTACTCGTCGTCGAGCGCGCGCTTCTCGAGCTCTATAGCTACGTCGAGGAGCGGGTTCTGCTTGCTCGTGGCCTCCAGGACCTCGTCGACGTGGCTGCGGATGATCCTGGCGCGCGGGTCGTAGTTCTTGTAGACCCTGTGGCCGAAGCCCATCAGGCGCTCATTGCCCTGCTTGACACCCTCCAGGAAGTCGAGGATGTTGTCCGTAGAGCCTATCCGCTGGAGCATCTTGAGGACCGCCACGTTAGCCCCGCCATGCAGGGGCCCGTAGAGCCCGGCCACACCGGCAGCGATGGCTGAGAATGGATCGGGCAGCGAGGAGCCGGCGACCCGCACGGCCGCCGCCGAGCAGTTCTGCTCGTGGTCCGCATGCAGGATAAACAGTACGTCGAGGGCCTTCTCGATGCGCGGGTCCGGCTCGTAGCGAGGCTCGGCCATCTTGAAGAGCATCGAGAGGAAGTTACCCGTGTAGGAGAGGTCGTTGTCCGGGTAGACGTACGGGAGGCCTAAAGAGCGCCGGTAGGCGAACGCGGCGAGGGTCGGCATCTTGGCGATCAGACGCACCGCCGATACATAGCGCTGATGCTCGTCGCCGACGTCAACCGCCTCCGGGTAGAACGTCGAGAGCGCGCCGACAGAGGCGAGGAGCATGCCCATCGGGTTCGCGTCGTGGCGAAAACCACTCATGAAGTCCTTGATGTTCTCGTGAACGTAGGTGTGGTGGGTGATCTCGTAGACCCAGTCGATCAACTGGTCCTCGGTGGGGAGATGGCCGTGGATCAGGAGATACGAAACCTCTAGAAACGACGAGTTCTCGGCGAGTTGCTCTATGGGAATGCCCCGGTGCTCCAGGATGCCTTTCTCGCCGTCTATGTATGTAATGGCGCTCCGGCAACTCGCCGTGTTCGAGTAACCCGGATCGTAGGTCATAAGGCCGAAATCATCGTCGGAGACCTTGATCTGACGAAGATCCATCGCCCGCACGGTGCCATCCTTGATCTCGACGTCGTACGTCTTGCCCGTGCGGTTGTCGGTCATCGTAAGGCTGTTTTTCTCCTCGGTACCGCTCTTGCCGTTCTGTGTCGCTTGCGCTTTATCTGTCAACCTCTCTGCCCCTTTCGTACCTTTTGTCCAGGCCGGCTCTCCGGCCGCCCTTCTCTCCCCAACTGCTATCGACAGGACCATTATATCGTCATACGGAATCCGCTTGAATAGTGCGCTATCGTAGATTCAGTGGTCGACGCCAATAGCTCAACATGATCCTGTTCAAGGCGGCAGTTTTCCCGCTCGTCGTCAGATATACGCAAGCGTCCAACCGGATTCGGTATCAGCCGCCGGGCAAACGAAAGCGGCCGCTTGGCCGCCCCGGGGAAGAAGGGGCCCGCAGGAAGAGTAAGCTAGGGTAAAGAAAGTAGGGTTAATTCGGGCCCCTGTACTTTATCGGACCACGACTCATAAAACTTTAACGGCCCCTGGGCATCCGGGTATATAACTGTGCCGGGCAAATCGAAGTGTGGCAGCGCAATGGACTACCTGTTGACGGGGGTGCGGAGCGAAGACTCCGCCTCGCTGCTCTCCGGCCACGAGCGCCAGATGCGGCGGCGCTCCGCCTGGGAGTACCTCTCGTCGGGTCGCGCCTTCGTCAGACTCCTCCCCCGCCTCGAATCCTGGAGCTCCTCTTCGAGGCTTGCGAAGAAGACGACGCGGCGGCCTGTATGCTTCTCAACGCCTCCATCCGCAACATACCCGTCACAGCCTCCTCTAGCACCCTGGAACCCTCGCCTGCACCATCAGAAAGGCGCTGCCCGGCGCCTTCTCCGGAGCCTTCTTAGCCAGCGACCGGTTCGAAGTTGCCGGCCTTGTGGACCTGTCCCGGCAGCTCCTTGCCGAGTTGTTCGGCGAGCTCCGCGTAACTCGTGCCGGGCCTGCGCTCTATGCCGTCCAGCACCTCCTTGGCGCCCGCCATCTGCCCCACTAGCTTGGGGTTCACGAAGCTCGCCGCCTCGACCCTCGGTACGCCCGCCGCTGCCAGTCGATCGCAGAGCCCGGATCTCCGGGGAGAGTATCTCGTCGTCGTCCTGGAGACCGTCGCGTGGACCGACGTCCACTATCTCTACGCGCATTGGATCACCGCCCGCACCGGTCTTCACGGCGGAGAGCGCAGCTCGGCCGCAACGTCGTATCCCTTGTCGCTTATCCTCCTTTCGCAGCCGCGGTAACGAGAAGCCTGGCACAGGCCAGGCTTGGAGCTAAGGCGGGGTCCGAACCTCCTCATGGCTGAAACGCTCTTCGAGTTTGTGTATCTCGGGCAATTCGATGAAGTCTATAAAGCCTCCCAGGGGCAACAGCCACCCCATAGCCTGAATCGGAGTACCGTCGGTCTTTATCTTCGCCAGGACCTCTCTCACGGAGAAGGTGGCCGCGAGCAACGCGCTAACGGAAAAGATGATGAGGCGGACCCCAAGCTCCTTCAGCCACTCCAGCGGAACGGGGGGCGTCTTACCGCTCTCGACCCAGTTGAAGAGCAGCGGCACGTCCGGAAAAGCCCGCGACGGCGGCTATCTCCTCCTCGCTCTGGGGCGCCTCCACGAAGAGTACGTCGGCCCCGGCATCGCGGTAACAGCGGGCTCTCTCCAGGGCGCCGTCAATACCCTCCACCGCGCGGGCGTCAGTGCGGGCGATGACCACAAACTCCTCCGAGCGCCGGGTCTCGACGGCGGCGCGGACCTTCTCGACCATCTCGCTAACGTCGACGACCTGCTTGCCCTCCATGTGGTCGCATTTTTTGGGAGTATTTGATCTTCTATGTGGACGGCCGAGACCCCCGCAGCCTCGTACTCCTGGACGGTGCGAACCACGTCGATCGGGTTGCCGCCGTAGCCGTTGTCGGCGTCGGCGATAACCGGAACCTCGACCGCTCTCACGATGCGCCGGGCGTTGTCGACCATCTCGCTCATGGTCAGGAGACCGACGGCGGGGCGGCCCAGGAGCGAGGCGGCCGTACCGAACCCGTCATGTATGCTGCCCCGGACCCCGCCTCCTCGACCAGCCGCGCCGAGAGGGCGTCGAATGCGCCGGGGGCAAGCACGGGCGCCGGCCCAGCGAGCATCTCCCCGAGCCTCCCCGGCCCCGAGTTCCTCTGCATTAGACCAGACAAGACAAACTCCTCATCCTCGTTCTCCTATCTCTACCTCCGCCCGCCCCAGCCTCCGTCAGGCGTCTCTAGAGCGTCATGACTACTCGCATGAGATGGTCGGCGACCACCACGATCTCTCGGTGGGACGTGATTGGCCTCCACGCGTGCGAGCAGTCCTTTTCAGCGAGCCGTGGACGGCACTGATTTCCTCCAGCAGATACTAGAGCGCCTACCCTACCGAAACCACATCCCATACTTGGCTCCATATCATAGTAGTTCGCCTTATAAGCGTCGGGGTTTCGTTCGCTGCGCCCCAAAACGCTCTAGGCACGGTCGCTTGCTGCGCTTAATGCCTCTCGGAACGCCGCGAGCTTCTAGCGCAGTACGGTCGAGAGGGCGGCGCGGGCTGCGAAGTAGCCGCACATACCGTGTACGCCGCCGCCGGGCGGGGTCGAGGAAGAGCAGATGTAGAGACCGGGGGCGGGGGTGGAGTAGGGAGTGAGGCGGGCGGTGGGGCGAGCGAAGAGCTGGCGGAAGTCCAGGACGCCGCCGTTTATATCGCCGCCTATGTGGTTGGCGTTGGTGCGCTGAAGGTCGGCTGGTCCCATGGTTCTCTTTGCGAGGATGCGGTCACGGAAGCCGGGGGCGAAGCGTTCGATCTGAGCCTCTATCCTCTCCGTCATGTCGAAGCCGGAACCGTTCGGGACGTGGCAGTAGGCCCAGACGGTGTGCTTACCGTCTGGCGCGCGCGTCGCATCGAAGAGGCTCTGCTGGGCGAGCAAAACGAAGGGACGCTCCGGGTGTTCGCCGCGAGAAACTGCTGCCTCTCCGGCGGAGATCTCCTCCAACGTGCCGCCGACGTGGATGGTCCCGGCCCGCCCGCACCCTTCCGCCTCCCAGGGAATCGGCCCATCGAGCGCGAAGTCGACCTTGAAGACCCCGGGGCCGTAGCGATAATGTCCGAGAGCGCGCCGGTAACTACCCGGGAAGTGTCGACCAGCGATCTCCAACAACTGGCGCGGGGTGACGTCAAAGAGGACCGAGCGCGCCCGCGGCACCTCCTCGACCGAGTGAACGCTCACGCCCGTATGCACCTCACCGTCCAAAGAACGCAGGTACGAGACGAGCGTGTCGGCTATCTTCTGCGACCCGCCTCTAGGGAAAGGCCAGCCGGAGGCGTGGCCGAGAGTACCGAGAACGAGGCCGAAGGCCGCACTCGGCCCCTGCTCCATCGGCAGGAACGAGTGCGCGGCATTGCCGGCGAAGAGCCCGCGAGCCTCCTCGCCTTTGAACAGGCTCTCGGCGAGACCCCGCGCGGAGCGCACGGCTTTTAGGCCGAAGCGGGCGAGCGCCACGGGATGGCGCGGGGGCCGGGGCGGGCCGAGGATGGAGTCGATGATACGGTCGAAGTCGCGGACTATCGGATGCATCAGCTTCCCATACGTCCCGGCATCAGGCCCTAGAGTCTCCCCCGTCTCCTCCACCGACCGTTCGAGGACCGCCGCCCGGCCACCGTCGAAGGGATGGGCGAGAGGGGCCGGCGGATGGACCCACTCCAGACCGTGCTCATCCAGGGGCAGCGTGGAGAAGAACGGCGAGGCGTAGCCCAAAGGGTGGATGGCCGAGCCCAGGTCGTGGACGAAGCCTGGCAGGGTGAGCTCCGCGGAGCGGGTACCACCGCCTATAGTATCCTCGGCCTCCAGCACGACCACCGAACATCCGTTCCGGGCTAGCTCTACGGCCGCAGCCAACCCGTTCGGCCCCGACCCGACCACCACCGCGTCATACGCCCCGTTGCCCGCTCTCCCGGCCATACCGCGATTCTATACCGCCTCGTAGGCAGGACGGGGTGATCGTTCACCTCGCCAGGCTACCCGGGATGCAGCGTCTCCGTGCAGGTGTGCAGTTAAAGGAAGCTTCTAGTCAGGACTTAGGGCGCCAGAAACTCTGTCCCCGCTCTCTTAGCTTCTCGACGACCCGGCGCCTCTTCTCGTCCTGTCCCGCTCTTTGGGCTAGTTCAGACTGGGGAGGCTACCCTCTTGGTGCCTTGGAGATAAGGCTCCGCGTGGAGCTTGGGGCCAACGGCCTCTTTCGACCGCTCCGGGAGCCGTTTCGTCCTCTTGCTCCGTGACATGCGCTTCCTCTTTTGCGTATAGCTTGACTAGTGCTTCGCCGCTCGGTCGCACCTCTCTTACTTGTTCGTCTGTGTCTTCCCTACCACTACCCGGTGGAGATGAGCGAAAAGCTCGCCCACAGGTAGCAAGCGCCGGGCGTGGGTATAGATATAATTGTGTTAAGGGAGAAGCGACAAACGAGGAAAGGGGTATCTCTCGTGGGGAATCTGGAAGGCGCGGTCGTGGTAGTTACGGGGGCCGGAAGAGGCATGGGACGGGCCATAGCCGAGGAACTCGGGGCGGCAGGCGCAAAGGTAGTGGTCAACTACGCGAGGAGCAAGGAGCCGGCCGAGGAGGTTGTCCAGAAGCTCTCGCAAAACGGGGCGCAGGACGCCGTCGCGATAGGTGCCGACGTCTCCAAGCCGGACGAGGCGAAGAAGCTCATCGACGAGACGTTGGAGAGGTTCGGGCGCATAGACGTGCTGGTCAATAATGCCGGCATCACCGTGGATAAAACGATGAAAAAGCTCACCACCGATGACTGGGACAAGGTCGTCCAGGTAGACCTCAACAGCTCCTACTATACGGTCAAGGCGGCCCTCTCGCAGTTTATAGAGCAGGAGAGCGGCACGATCATCAACATCAGCTCCTTCGTCGGCCAGGCAGGCAACTTCGGCCAGACCAACTACTCAGCGGCGAAGGCGGGCATGATCGGGTTCACCAAATCAGCCGCCCAGGAGTTGGCGCGCTACAACGTGACGGTCAACGCCATCTGCCCGGGCTTTATAGAGACCGACATGTTCGCCGCCGTCCCCGAGGAGGTCAAGGACAAGATCCGCGCGAGGATACCGCTCGGCAGGATCGGCGAACCACACGAGGTGGCCCGCGCCATCCGCTTCCTCGTGGAGGACGGGAGCTACATAACCGGCCAGACCATAAACATAAACGGCGGGATCTATATGCAGTAGACGAGAGCAGTCTGGCGAACACGCACGGTACTACGGTGCTCGTCGCACCATAGTACCATGCGTCGCGTGAAGGTAGCCCGCGACAAGGACTACGTGGATGAGATGCGGCCGCTAGGGGTCTTCGGCCTGCCTTTCCGGACGCTTCTCTCGCGGGAGATCCGGCGTTTCGCAAGGGTCTGGACGCAGACCCTGCTCTCGCCTCTGCTCACTTCGCTCTTGTACATCGTGGTCTTCGGGTACGGGCTGGGGAGCCGCATCCGGGAGGTCGAGGGGATCCCCTACCTGCAGTTCGTCCTCCCCGGTCTTGTCCTGATGAGCGTCATCACCTCCGCCTACGGTAATACCTCCTCAAGCCTCTTCGACGCCAAACGCGAGCGCTACATAGACGACGTGCTCGTAAGCCCAATTACCCCGTTCCAGATGGCGCTTGCTTACGTGTTGGGGGGTGTAGCGCGAGGGATGATGGTGGGTGTGGGCACCTTCGCCGTCGCCATACCGATCGTCGGCCTACCCGCGGAGCATCCCCTGCTCCTGCTGGCCTCGGGCCTGGCGGCGTGCGTGATCTTTGCCTCCGTGGGCGTGGTGGCCGGCATACTGTCCACCCGCATCGACCAGATCTTCTTCGTGACCAGCATCGTCATCCAGCCGCTCGCGTTCCTCGGCGGGGTCTTTTATTCAGCAGAGATGCTGCCGGCCCCCTTGCGGCTGGCGACGTACTTCAACCCGATTTTCTATGCGATAGACACCTTCCGTTACGCGGCACTCGACGTCTCTGACGTAGCACCTTATCCGGCGCTGGCCGCCCTGGTGGTCTTCGCCATCCTGACCTTCCTGGCGACGATGGAGATCCTGCGCCGCGGCTACAACCTGCGCTACTAACTCGACCTCAAGGGTATCCCTGACACAGGTCCCACCTCCGTGAGCTGGCCGCAGGCCGTCTTCAACTCCCTGTTCTGGCAACCCTGTATCATCCCCGGCGGCGGCGAGCGGCGAGAGCGCCAAGTAGGAGGAGCGCGGTCGGTGCCGCGACGACGAAAACGGGCGTTACGGTACGCCATACACTACCGGTGTGGAAAGCACCCCCACTCTCGGGCAGCGTACCCTCCGTCCCGGACACTGTGGATCCCATCGAGGCGAGTGCCTCCAGGTCCTCCCGCGCGACAGCGAGCGGTTTGGTTCCGGAGCAAATGCCCGTCTGCAGGGGACCGTCTCCGTCTCTACCGCTACGTTGGGCGTACACTAAGTACTGCTTGCCCTCTCGGAACTGGATGCTGCAATCCCCTCCCCCTTCACCGTAACCGTGGACGACCACCGGTTCTTTGGAGACGCCCTTCCACGACTCCTCCACCTTGAAGGTTACGGGTCCGAGCAGCGGTGGGCCACCGCTCGGTGAGGTGGAGTAGTCCTCCTCTACGTTCACCACCTCGCCTGAGAAAACCGCGTCCGCCCTTTGCAGTTGTTCCTCAAGGCTCGACGCCACACACGAGCAGGCGTGGGCTTCTTTAACGACAAAGGCCACGAGCAGGAGGCTCACCACGAGGGTAAAGAGTAGAGCGTTTCGGGTAGGGAGCATCGCATTCATCACGCCTCCAGTGTTGACGGGCTCGCAGTCAAGCTCTATCCTCGACCTGACTGGTCATCGGAATGAAAATCCACGATCCCGACTGCTCCTCCCCCAAAACGTGTACCGGCCCGACGTTCCCCCTGTCGAGCCTCCTCATCAGGCGAGGTCAAAGTAGCATTCGGCTCGTTTTGTGTCAAACGCCGCGCCGCCTCGCGGCGTTGCTACGAACCGGGAGCGCCGGGCTCCCGCGCGGCCTTCTCGTCTCTGTTCGCCATATGTTTTGACCAGCCACTCTGGACGGCGTGGACGAGACCCAGGGTCCCGGCGAAGCCGGTCGCGGCGGCGAGCGGCCAGGCGAGGAGGCGCGGGTGACGGACGCCCAGGGCCGAGATGCCCAGAGCGCCGGCGGCGAGAGCGGCTCCGATCTTGCTCTGGTGGGTGCGCAGGGGGGCGCCGCTGTCCATGAGTACGGCGCTACCGAGACGGGACGCCGTGGCTACCGCCCGCGGTCCGCTGCCGGGGGTCTGGCGTTGGACCCGCCGCTCGGCCGGGCTTATGCGGCGCTCGGGGACGGCTCGTGGCCTGCGGGGGGTGCCGCCGAGGAAGATCTCCCGGGCATCATAGAGGTCTTCTTCGAACATCTCCTCCATCTTTGCTCCGAAGGATTGGTCCTCTGCGAGTATGTCCACCTCCCAGTTCGCCAGGAGGCCGGAGACGTTCAGGTTCGTCGAGCCGACGCGACCCCACAGACCGTCGGTTACGCTCGTCTTGGCGTGCATCATCAGGCCTCCGTACTCGTAGATGCGCACACCGGACTCGAGGAGTTGGTGGTAGCCGATCCGGGAGAGGAAGCCGATCCAGGGCAGGTCGTTTGTCGCCGGGAGGAGTATCCGCACGTCTACCCCGTCCCTCGCCGCCGCCATCACCGCCTGAGTAAGGCCAGGGACCGAGAGGAAGTAGGCGTCGGCGATCCACATCCGCTCCTCTACCTCGGCCATGAGGAACTGCAAGACCCGCAGTATGCGCGCCTTACCGGGCTCCTGTATGACCACCCGCGTCTGCATCTCCCCGGCGGGCGGTATATCTCCAACCTCGGGCCGCTCCTCCTCGGGCAGCGGCTCGCCCGTCTCGTCCCACACGCCGGCGAAGGCTCGTTCGAGGTCGGCGACGGCGGGCCCGCGCACGCCTACGGCGGTGTCGCGGTAGGGCAGGTCCGTCTCGGGGGAGCGCCTGAGCCAGGTGTCGGCGATGCACACCCCGCCCGCCGAAGCGTAAACACCGTCCACGGCGAGAAGCTTGCGGTGGTCGCGCCGCAGGAAGTCGAGGGGGGTCTGAAGGGCTGGAGGGTTGACCGCCCGCACGTCCACCCCCGACCGCCTGAGACCCTCCCAGAACGAGCGTGGGACGTTCATCGAGCCGAACCAGTCGTAGAGGACCCGCACCGGGACGCCCTCGCGAGCCTTCGCGGAGAGGGCGTGGGCGAAGCGGCGCCCGATCTTATCGGCCCGGAAGATGTAGTTCTCCAGGTGTACCCATCGCTCCGCACCCCGGATCTCCGCGAGCCAATCCTCGTAGGTGGTCGGGCCGTTCTCGAGCAGCCTCAGCTCGTTGCCGTAACGCAGCGGCGAGTCGCTGACCCGCGCCATCGCCCTATCTAACCGCGAGACCAAGCCCCCTTACACCTCCCCGTATCTCGCGGGATGGCAACCCGCGAACCTGACTCGAACCGAACTTCAAGGTAACTAACCGTACCGTACTCCCTCTCTGGCTTCCGCCAATTCTACCCGCAGAGCGCCGCCCTTGACCGGCAGGCCCATCTGGCAAGTTATCCGCGTGGATAGGAGGGTGCAGAGGTGCTCAGTTTGTTAGGAAGTTGTTTTATGGGAAAGATGGCGACTGTAATCGAAAGAATGAGACGGAGCTGGCGGCAATTCAAGGAGAGCAGGCCGGGGAACCGCTTCCAGGACCATTACAACCGCCGCCAGCAGAGCAGGAGTGGCAGGTTCAACTTACTCCGCAAGGTTCTCTACATCATCGTCGGGATCGTGGTCGCCGTCGCGAGCCTCGTGCTCGCGCCCTTGCCGGGACCAGGATGGGGCACCTTCTTTATCGGCCTGGCCCTGCTCGCGGGCGAGATCTTTTACGTCGCCCGTTTTCTCGACTGGGTCGAGGTAGAGCTGAGAAAGATAGCCCTCACGGCCAGAGACGTCTGGAGAGAATTGTCCGCCACGGGGAGGATGTTTGTCATCCTGGTGGCTCTGATCCTCGCTGCCACGCTCGCATACGGGGCCTACTACCTGCTCGTCGGCGGCTAACAACCAGCGCCGCGTCAAGCCCGTAGAGAGCGTACCGGCCGGACAATCTCTCTTCGTGCGGAGTATCGAATCGACACCCTACGTCCTCTTCCTGGGAGCTCTTTTGAGTAACGCGCCGCACAGGTCCTTCTCTATACTGCCGATAGAGTAGCGTATCCCCGGCCCCTCCACGACCGCAGTCTCCGAAACGGACCTCTCGACGGGCAGGAGGCTGCCCTCCCTACGAGATGTCTTCCGTAACCTCGATCCCATCTTCGATAGATCCACCGGATTCAACGCTTACGCCGGAGACGACGGTCGCCCCCTCTCCCACGGCGACCCCGTCGCCGAGCGCGCTCCCTCCAAGGAGATGGGCCCGGGCTCCGATCCGGCACGAGCGACCTACGAGGGTCCCGTCGAGCTCCGCGCTCTCCCCGACGGAGGAGCCTTCCCCTACGGTGCTCCGCGCCACCGTAGCGTCAGCCTCGACGGAGACGCCCGGCGCGAGGACCGAGTAAGGCCCGACTCTGGCACCGGGC
>JADDPM010000029.1:0-4843 GCA_016781885.1 Rubrobacter sp. | reverse complement strand
TCCCAGGACGACCGGCGCTTCGAGCGCTTCCTCGTCAACCTCGGCCCCACTACCAGCGTAGACGCCTTCGCGTAGCTTCTCTCCCGCCGGTTCGACTCCCCGGACCTTGCCGTCGAGCACGTCGCGCTGGGCGCCTATATACTGCTCGATGTTGCCGATGTCCTCCCAGTATCCCTCCATCACGTACCCGCAGACGGATCGTCCCTCGTCCAGCAGCTTCGGGAAGAGATCCTTGGACCAGTCGTATTCCTCCCCTTCGGGGATCTCGCGTAGCACGTCCGGCTCGACCACGTAGATCCCGGTGTTTGCCGTGTAGGAGAATACTTCGTCCTCGTCCGGCTTCTCCAGGAACTCGGTCACGCGCCCCTCGTCGTCGACCACCACGATGCCGAACTCCGAAGGGTCCTCTACCTTCTTCAAGACCAGCGTAACCTCGGCCCCGCGCTCCTCGTGGAACGCAACTGCCTTCTCAAGGTCCACGTCCGTGAGCGCATCGCCCGAGACTATCACGAACCTCTCCGTCAGCCACTCCTCGACGTACTTCACCGAGCCAGCGGTGCCCAGGGGCTCCTCCTCGACCGAGTACTCCATCTTTACGCCCCAGGACACGCCGTCGCCGAAGTACCCGCGTATAGCCTCGGGCATGTACTCGAGCGTGACCACGATATCCTCAAACCCGTAGCGTTTCAGGAGCCGGACGATATGCTCCATGCACGGGACATTGACTATAGGGATCATCGGTTTCGGCCGGTCGCTCGTGAGCGGCCTGAGCCTCGTCCCCTGTCCCCCCGCCATGATTACCGCTCTCATAGACCCTCCCTACCTCCCTCTGCGACGACCGAAGCGACCGCCGCGCGCTTGGCACAGATCCCTATTATGGCCGAGAACGCGCTCTGGAGCGGCGCGCGGCGCTGGCACGTACAATAAAGAAGCCCCCGATCCCGAATAGGAATCTCGTGAGAGACTCGTTATCAGGGCTGGCTGCATCGCTTCACTGCCAACATGATCTCGGTTGCCGTGTTAGCTATCTGCTGCTGTCTATGATAGTAGCGCTTAGGTCCCTCCGGCCTCCCTCCGAGGCGTCGGTCGGATGCGGGGGTCGCGTAGCGCAGACCCGGAACGGGTATCTCCGACGCCAGGAACACGTACCAGAGGCGAGGCCGTCAAAACGATGATCGGGGAGGAGAGCGGTTTGGATGGAGTTGCGAGGCATTTGAGGCTGCTGGTGGGGGCGGTTCTTCTGGCCCTTACGCTTGCCCTGGGAGCCTGCGGCGGCAACGACGTGCAGGAGGAGAAAGAGGACGTCCAGGAAGCGGGGCAGGAGTTCCAGGAGGAGCAACAAGATGTTCAGGAAGCTGAGCCGGGAGAAGCAAAAGAGGAGGAGCAGGAGGACGTCCAGGAAGCGCAGGAGAACCTGCAGCAAGAGCAGCAGGACGTAGAGGAAGCGCAGCAAGAGGAACAAGAGGAGTAAGGGGCGCCGATCTCCGTTCCCTTAGCCCCGGTCCAGAAGCAGGGAGGGCCGGGGAGTCCCCGACCTTACTTGTATATCCAACTTTTGTAATCAAAGAGTGGCGAGACCGGGACTCGAACCCGGGACACCATGATTTTCAGTCAGTCTCAGTATATTTGCAGTTGTTGCTGGTTGTTCGGGAACCCGCTTATCTAAGCCGAATTCTCTCATACAGTGTTCCCCATTGTTCCCCGTCGTTCCTGGCGGGTTGGTGTACTAATTGGTGTAGTTTTGGGCGTCGCGTTCGGTGTCGGTAGAAGAACCTCACGATTTGTTCAGGACCACACTGACAGTGAGCAGGCTGCCAAAAGCGGCGCGACCGGCAGGATTCATCAGTTAGCACTGTCTGGCTCAACGGCCTCGATTTTGTTGCCTTTCGGCGCATTTTGAGCATTTTTATAACCCTTTCACGCTTCCATACGCGCCTGGCGAGAACTATTCAGCGGGTCGTTCCTCCTAAATGATGCTGTAGAGCTAAGAATATCGGTCGTTGTTTTTCTAGAATGCCGCTCGTAAAGTTCGCGTAGGGAGGTACGCGTGTCCAGCACCAACACTGCCATAGAGTGGACGGACAAAACCTGGAATCCGACCACAGGCTGCAACAAGGTGAGCCCTGGTTGCAAGCACTGCTATGCTGAAACCCTAACGAAGCGCTTTCCGCAAAGCTTCTCCAACGGCTTCGCCTTCACCCTGCATCCGGAACGCTTAGAGGAGCCAAAGCGCTGGCGCAAACCAAGTCGGGTGTTCGTCAACTCAATGAGCGACCTCTTCCATGAGCATATGCCCTTGTTGTTCCTCAAAAGTATCTTCCAGGTGGTGAAGGAGAGCCCCAGGCACATCTTTCAGATCCTGACTAAGCGCCACGAGCGGATGCTGGAGCTAGCGCCCGAACTTGAATGGCCTTGCAACATGTGGGTAGGAGTCTCTGTCGAGAACCAGGACTATGCGCACCGCGTGGATTACCTCCGCCAGGTGCCAGCCGCCGTCAGGTTTCTCTCTTGCGAACCCTTGCTAGGTTCTCTGCGGCTCGATCTGGAAAACATCCATTGGGTGATCGTCGGGGGCGAGTCAGGTAAAGAGCACAGACCAATTAGGGTCGAGTGGGTGCGAAATATTCGCGCGCAGGCACGTGAGGCAGACGTCGCTTTCTTCTTCAAGCAGTGGGGGGGCAAACACCCGAAAGCGGGTGGGCGTGTGCTGGACGGTCGTACTTGGGACGAGCTACCCGAAGCTTGGGATCAGCATCTCAAGTGCTTTCAGCAGGGCGTTTCGCCTTCCGGTTAGAAAAGCGTGCCCTGCTCGCGGTGTCGATACTTATCGAAGATTTCGTCTACTATCTTCGCGCCGGTCTTGTCCGGAGAGGCGAAAAAGAGATAGTACAAGACCTGACCTTGGGTTCCCTTCGTGCGCATGACGACAGGCTCAGGAACGTATCGGAACCCCGCCTCGTGCCTAAGACGACTGATGCATAATTCCTGAACATAAGAAGGAAAGTCGTCACCTCGGCGGCCTGCTGAGTTTCAGCCCTGGGATCAGTCTTTCGCTCAACTCTCGGAGTGGTTCATTCGAATTCCTCCAACAGCTTCGGATAAATGTTGTCGAAGAAGAGACGTTTGACGAGGGCTTGTCGGTCCCGCACCCCGACCTTGTCGAACGCGCTACAGAGATGTTCCTGGACGGTGTATTTAGAGATGTAAAGCGTCGCGGAAATCTGCTGGGTGGTGAAGCCTCTCATGACAAGCTCCACGACCGCCCGTTCACGAGCGGTTAGCCCGTAACTGGCCGTGTTCAGCCGGATCATCTCTTTGGGCCCGGGCGGTTCTATAATGATGACCGTCTCGCTGCTACCATTGGTGTGCGGCTCACTCAAAGAGGCCTGAAGAGTAAGCCAGCGACCGGAGCGCGCCCTGACGCAGACGCGTGGAATACTGGCTTTGTCCCGCTCGGTCTCGGGCTTTAGCGCCCTCCTTAGCGTGCTCACCACCGTCCACACCGCCGCCGGTAGGCCCTTGCCTTCCCGCCACGCCGAAGGCCCACGGCCTTCATGCCACCTGGAGTCAGAGTCGGGGTCTTCGAGTTCCTCAAGCCAGCGCTCTGCGGTGGCAGTGTAATGCGAAACCCGCCCCCGCTTGTCGAGGACCAGCACGCCGGGGATGCCGTCGCCACCTTTTTCCGGAGGGGCCTGCGAGCGGAGCACCGCTGCTTTGAGGCCAGCACCAAAGTGCGGGGCCACTCGCCGGAAGAGCCTGACCTCACGGAGCTCGAAGTCGGGGCAACCCCTTTCGCGCCGCACGTCGATGGCGCCCCAGAGTTCTTTGCCCGCGGTAAAGACGCTGCGCAGCTCGTGGCCGTATCCGAGCGGCTCCATCAACTCCCTGTAGCGCAGGGAACGCTCAAGCCTGCCATCGGTCGCCTCGGAGAGCAGGGCCACCGGGCACCGACTCTTTGCCATCGAGTTGTACTTGTTGACGTCGTCTGCGAAGTAGAGGTGCTCGAAGAAAAGGCGTGCCTCTTTCTCGCCTCCCATCGCTTCGGAAACGGCGTTCGCGACCAGCCCGCTAAGAGGGTCCACTGCATGCGCGCAGTATCCTTCGAATGGCACGGCACGCCGCAAGCGGTCGACTACCTCGCGCAGCAACGTCGCCTCGTCGAGCCCAGCGTAGCAAAGCCGTTTCACCTCACTAAAGACCCGATCTCCTGGAGCAGCACCGACCGCCACCGCTCTACGCCTCCTCGCGAACATCAACTTCGTAGAAGTTAATTATCTCACAAGTCCCCCACCACAGCACTCAGAAAACCCCAGAGATCTGGGGTAGACGCCGTTCGAGATCGAATCTAGGCTTTTGAGTGCAGGTCGGCTAAGAGGCTGCGCGGATAGGCGGGTAGCGAATGTGTCAATGGGCGATGAGGAGCCGATTTGATAGCTCGGAGAATCGCCAAATATGAAAAGTAGCGAGCCTATCCGCGCAAGCTCTAAGAACCCGCCCGAAAAGCGCGGGAGGAAGGAGAAGACCAATGATTGACCAGGCAAGAACGAGCACCTCCATTCGCCCACTCAAAGAGAGTGAACTTGAGGAGGCGGATCGCATCTTCCGGCTGGCCTTCGGCACGTTTCTTGGCCTGCCCGACCCGCTAGCGTTTCTGGGCGATGCAGATTACGTGCGGACACGCTGGCAAGCCGAACCGGCTTCGGCCTTCGCGGCGGAGGTCGACGGCGAGCTTGTGGGTTCGAACTTTGCGACCCACTGGGGGAGCGTAGGATTCTTCGGACCGGCCTCCGTGCGCCCAGACCTTTGGGATAAGGGCGTCGGGGTACGCCTGGTCGAGCCCGCG
>JADDPM010000254.1 GCA_016781885.1 Rubrobacter sp. | reverse complement strand
TCCATCTCCTCCCGTCTAGCCTCCGTTGCGGCTCAACCAGCGCATACGCTTTATCGAATACGCTATCCTATACGCTTTGCCGTCGAATGTGGACGGACTTCCGCAATATCTCCCCGCGATCGATGAGGAAACTACCCTGGAGCCTTCCGGAACTTCCAGAGCTGCTTATTATGGGCCCTATAGATTCACGTGCCAGGCTCCGCCATGGTATAAGAGTGCAAGGCGCTGCACCACAGTCGAGCCCACGCCCGGACAAACAGTCGGGGTCGGCCTCTTAGGGTCCTCGGAGGGCCGCTGGGTGTACGTCAAAGCAGTAACGATATTCACCAAGAACGAGATGGGTGCCGGACGGATACACAAGGACCACGACGCCCACGATTGGTTGTACACGGGCCAGCAGGGCGAAATAGCCGGCTTGTACGCAAAGACCTCGTGCTTGTCCAACTGCTGGAAATGGACCTACATGAGCGCCTACAAGGATAAGCACGACTAAACGAGCGCAACGCCAAACGCTTGCGGTAGGCCAGCCCGAGCCCAAGCACTTCTGTGGGGCGAGAATAAAACGCTTCCTCGCAAGTGCCCGGGCTCGGGCTTTAGTTCGGCGCAGAGGGTGTCCGAGGAGCACTCATGCCGCCTCTTTCGCCGACCTCTTGAGAACTAGGGCGCGTCGGTAGAACTACGGGGAGCCCACTATCTCGGTGCACACGGATAGGCACCGTCCACAGATTCGCGTCTCACCGCGCTCGGCCATCCACTTCACCCGCCAGCGCTTCTTGCGACAGAACGAGCACTTCTTACTCGTGTCAGCCGCGACCGCCCTAATGGTGGTGCGATCGTTCGAAGCGTCTTGCTCGTTAGCGACGACGCCCAGGGCTAGTAGGAGGCAGCGGTCGCAGATGAAGACCCCGGGACCGGCGATGAGTTTCTCAACCTCGGCCCGCCGGGCGTCGCAGAACGAGCAGGCCGCGTCGTCGATGATCTGATGGACGCGCTGGTGGCTGATCTGGAGGGCTTGGGCGATCTCCCGAAGCGAACCGCCGGCGCGGTAGAGGCGCCGTACGGACTCGTGGTACCAAGACCGGGCTCGTTCCGCCTCGATCTGTACCTCCTCGAGGCGATCACGCGCGCGTCTGGCCTCGTTATAGAGAGTCTCGTCGAGCGTCATGCGTCTATCTTAACTAGACAAGCGCGATCCGTCAAGAGGACATAGACACGAGTACGCCAGTAGCTACGCGTCATTCTTCACCGGATTGCCTAGTAGGGGATTTCGGAAGTGCCAGCGCGGGGATGGAGAGACTGTTTCGCCCGGTTAGAGGCTGTAGAGCAGCTTCCCTCGCTCGACCCGGACTTCTAGGGGGAGAGTTACGGAAGCTGCCAGGAGCCGCAAACGGGTAGGTTGTGACGTGAGTCCGCTCGGTTGGCCCTGCAGGACACGCTCGCTGCCCGGACCGTCCGGGCTGTTCGTAGGGGCCTAATCGCCGTTTAGCGCAGTGCGGCATCGATGACGACCGCTTCGACGCGCGGGCCACCACGCCTCGACAGTTCTTCCGCCTGTCCCGCGAACCGCTGGCGGGCCTCCTCTAGGCCGTACCGAGGTGCTCGCCCCTTCCGCCGATCGTCCTCGTCCCACTGAGGGCAGTTGAACCAGCCGACGAGGTACAGCCC
Organism: Rubrobacter sp.; assembly: GCA_016781885.1. Classification (GTDB taxonomy): domain Bacteria; phylum Actinomycetota; class Rubrobacteria; order Rubrobacterales; family Rubrobacteraceae; genus Rubrobacter_F. The sequence continues at coordinate 279 of JADDPM010000254.1, read as the reverse complement.
GTGGCGGCACGAGGGGTTGTCCGCGAGGTACCTTTCGACCAGCTGCTCCTCCATGGCGGCATCGAGCTGGCGGTTCCAGCAGCCCTTGGCCTCGACGATTACGGTTACCGCGTCGAGAGCTTCGGGGTCGGAGCCGGATGAGAAGGCGTCCACGCGTAGGTCGGTCCGCTCGCCGCGCCCCTCGCCCTCCCCCTTGCGGATCACCACCTCGCGGTTGAGCACCACCCCGCGTCCCCTCAGGTCCTCCTGAAGGTATTGTTTCACGTAGTCGGTGAACCA
>JADDPM010000113.1 GCA_016781885.1 Rubrobacter sp. | reverse complement strand
GTGACGGGGTGCTCGACCTGAACCCGCGTGTTCATCTCCAGGAAATAGAACTCGTCGTCCTGTACCAGGAACTCGACCGTGCCGACATTGTCGTAGCCGACCGCCTCAGCGGCGCCGATGGCCGCCTCGCCCATCGCCTCGCGCATCGCGGGGTCTATCGCCGGGCTCGGACTCTCTTCGAGTAGCTTCTGATGCCTGCGCTGTATAGAGCAGTCCCTCTCTCCCAGATGTGTCGCGTTGCCGTGCTTGTCGCGTACGACCTGTATCTCGACGTGCCGGGGTCCCGGCAGGTACTTCTCCGTGTAGACTGACCCGTCCCCGAAGTACGCCACTCCCTCGCGACTCGCCCGCTCGAAGGCCGTCGCCGCCCCCTCCTCGTCGTGGGCCACCGCGAAGCCCTTGCCGCCGCCGCCCGCCGACGCCTTCACCGCTACCGGGTAGCCGTGCTCCCCGGCGAAGGTACGGACCTCATCCGCGGAACTCACCGGCTCCTGCGTACCCGGAACCATCGGCACCCCCGCCTTGCCCATAATCCGGCGGCTCTCCACCTTGCTCCCCATCGCCTCTATCGCCCCGGGGTGAGGCCCGATCCAGGTGAGCCCGGCCTCCTCGACCGCCCGCGCGAAGGGCGCGCTCTCCGCCAGAAACCCGTACCCCGGGTGCACCGCCTTCGCCCCCGAACGCTCCGCGACCCCGATCAGCTTCCCGATGTCTAGATAACTCTCGGTCGCCGGCGCGGGTCCCACGTGATAAGCCTCGTCGGCGAGGCGGGTGTGCAAAGACTCCCGGTCCGCGTCCGAGTACACCGCGACGCTCTCCACCCCCATCTCTCTCAAAGCGCGGATGATACGCACGGCGATCTCGCCCCGGTTCGCAACAAGGACCTTCTCGAACACCTAGGCCATGCCCTCCCAGCTAGAGTAGGACCAGAGGGCGCCGTCCAGCTTCATATCGCGCGGCGGCGCGTGCCCGAGCAATCCGGCTAGCCTCCAGCGGCTACGGTTCAGAGAGGAGGCATCCTCCGGCTCCTCCTCGCGGAACACCTCCAACGCGGCCGCTATCGCTGCGACCTCTTCCTGGTTCGGGTCGGGCTCTATCCTCAAAGTGGGATGTTTCCGTGTTTGCGCGGCGGGCGCTCGGGGCGCTTGGTGCGGATCATCTGGAGCGCTTTGATGAGGTAAGGGCGCGTCTCGCGTGGGTCTATGACATCGTCTATGTATCCCATCTCGGCGGCGACCATCGGGTTGTTGAACTGCTGCTCGTAGTCCTCGATGAGCTCCTGACGCCTCTCTTCGGGGTTCTCGGCCTCCGCTAGCTGGCGGCGGAAGATGATGCCTACTGCCGCAGGCGCGCCCATCACCGCGATCTCTCCGGTCGGCCACGCGACGTTCACGTCAGCCCCGATGTGCTTAGAGCACATAACGTCATAGGCCCCACCGTAAGCCTTGCGCGTGATGACGGTCATCTTCGGTACCGTCGCCTCGGAGAAGGCGTACAAGAGCTTCGCCCCGTGCCGGATGATACCGCCCCACTCCTGATCCGTGCCCGGCATGAAGCCCGGCACGTCGACGAAGGTGACGAGCGGGATGTTGAAAGCGTCGCAGAAGCGCACGAACCGCGCCCCCTTGACGCTCGCGTCTATGTCGAGCGTCCCGGCGAGCACCGCCGGTTGGTTGCCGATGACGCCGACCGCGTGCCCGTCGAGGCGGGCGAAGCCGACGACGAGGTTCTGCGCCCAGCCCTCCTGCACCTCGAAGAACTCCCCGTCGTCCATCACGCCCTCTATAGCTCCACGGATGTCGTAGGGCCGGTTGGCCGAATCGGGGACGAGCGAAGCGAGGTCGCCGTCCATCCGCTCCGGGTCATCCGAGGGTCTGTAGTATGGGGCGCTCTCCAGGTTGTTCTCCGGCATGTAGGAGAGTAGGTAGCGAACATCTTCGAAACAGGTCTCCTCGTCCGGGGAGGAGAAGTGGGCGACCCCGCTCCTGGTGTTGTGGGTGCCCGCGCCGCCGAGGTCCTCGAAGGAGACGTCCTCGCCGGTAACGCTCTTTATCACGTCCGGGCCGGTGATGAACATGTGGCTCGTCTCCTCGACCATGAAGATGAAGTCCGTTATCGCCGGGGAGTAGACAGCACCGCCCGCGCACGGACCCACGATCACGCTGACCTGGGGCACCACCCCGCTCGCGAGCACGTTCCGGTGGAAGATGTCCGCGTAGCCCGCTAGCGAGACGACACCCTCCTGGATGCGCGCACCTCCCGAGTCATTGATGCCGATTATCGGACAACCCGTGTTGATCGCCAGGTCCATCACCTTGCAGATCTTCTGGGCGTAGACCTCTCCTAGCGACCCGCCGAAAACCGTGAAGTCCTGCGAGAACACGCAGACCTTCCTTCCCGCGACCTCGCCGTAACCGGTGACTACCCCGTCGCCCAAGGGTCTGTTCTTTTCGAGGCCGAAGTTGTAAGAGCGATGCACCCGATAGCGGTCCAACTCGACGAACGTGCCGGGGTCGAGTAGAAGATCGATCCGCTCGCGCGCCGTGAGCTTGCCTCTCTCCCGCTGGCGCTCGACGGCGGCTTCGGAGGCCGGGTGTGCCGCCTCTTCCCGCAGGTGTGCGAGACCCTCGATCTTCCCAGCCGTCGTCTCTTCCCCGAGTCTTTCACGCTGCATAACCGGGGATTCTAGCAGCTTGCCCGGCTGTCATTCCGTCTCGTACCGATGCTCACGCCCTTTTTGGAGGTGCTGCTCGGCGACTCTCTGCCGGCAGTTGCTTGTTTGATGGGCTGCTTCGATCTGCGCAAACTCTAATAGCCTACAGTTCACACTTCCTTGTAAAGCGTCTCGGCGGCGGAGATCGGGTCAAGCTCTCTCTTGCGAACCTTCTCTATGAGCTCGGCGTCTTCTCTGGAGAGGCGCTCCTGCATGTCCTTCTCCATCTTGTTCGTCGCCCAGGAGAGGACGAACTCCCTGATAGACGCCAGATGGCGCTCCTTGATCCTGCCGCTCTCGCGCAGGAACTCCCGGTGCTCCTCGACCTTACTCTTGAGCTCCTCGACGCCCTCGCCGTTATCCCCACGCGTCATGACTATCGGGGGGAGCGGGGCGTCGGGGTCCAGCTCGTGCCCAATCTCCAGGATCGAACGCACCTCCGCCGCCGTCCCTTTGGCCTGCGGGTGGTCGGCCTTGTTGATGCAGATAATGTCCGCGATCTCCATAACCCCGGCCTTGAGCGCCTGCACCGAATCCCCTGCCCCCGGCTGCAACGCGAGCACTACCGTGTCCGCCGCCGAGGCGACCTCGACCTCTCCTTGCCCCACGCCTACCGTCTCGTAGAGCACTACGTCCATTCCGTAAGCCTCCATCACCAACCCTGCGAGCCTGGACGATCCCGCGAGCCCCCCCAGGTGCCCCCGGCTCCCCATCGAGCGGATGAAAACGTCCCGGTCCAGGAAGTGTTCTCCCAGCCGGATCCGATCCCCGAGGATAGCCCCCTTCGTGAACGGGCTCGAGGGGTCGACCGAGACTACCCCGATCCTCTTCTCCTCTCCGCGGTAGAGCTCTATGAGCTTCGCGATGATGCTGCTCTTGCCCACACCGGGCGGGCCGGTAAAGCCAATAGTGACGGCCTCCCCCGTGCGCGGGTAGAGCTCGGAGATCATGTCGGGAACCTCCGGGTCTTCGCCTTCAATCTTCGAGATGATCCGGGCGAGCGCGCGCCGGTCGCCCGAGAGCAGCCGCTCCACAAGTTCGTTCTCGCTCATGACGCTCCCTCTCGAGTCCGACGCCCGCTGGCAGAGACCGCACTCCCGCTAAAGGGTACGGTCACGCTAATCTTCCCGACGCTCCACCCTCGTTCACGGCAATACTTTAGCAGGCCCCGATGCCCCTCTCTCAATCCGGCCTCCTCGCCCGGTAAGCCGAGAACGAACACGCCGACGCAAAAAGGAGAAGCCCCTTTACGGGGGGGCCCTCCTCAACCACGGTTGTCCTGCTGTTAGCCCTCCAGCAGCAGCGACTCCGGGTCCTCGATGAGCTGCTTTATGCGCACGAGGAACTGCACGGCGTCGGCGCCGTCCACGATGCGATGGTCGTAGGAGAGGGCGAGGTACATCATCGGGCGTATCTCGACCTTACCATCCACAGCCACCGGGCGATCCTGGATCTTATGCAGACCCAGGATCGCCACCTGCGGGATGTTGAGGATCGGGGTAGAGTTCAACGAGCCGAAGATGCCGCCGTTGGTAATAGTGAAGGTGCCGCCCTGCAAGTCCTCCAGGCCGAGCTTGCCGTCCCTGGCCTTCTTGCCGAGCTGGGCGATCGTTCCCTCTATCTCCGCGAAGCTCTTTCTGTCCGCGTCACGCACCACCGGGACGACGAGCCCCTGCTCGGTGTTCACCGCGACGCCTATGTCATAGTAGCGCTTGAGGATGAGCTCGTTGCCCTGGAGCTCCGAGTTGATCTTGGGAAACGCTTTGAGCGCTCCTATGGAAGCCTTGGTAAAGAAGCTCATGAAGCCGAGCCTGGTGCCCTCGTGCCGCTCCTGGAACTCGTCCTTGCGGCGCTTCCTCATCTCCATCACTGCGCCCATGTCTGCCTCGTTGAAGGTGGTGAGCATCGCCGCCGTCTGCTGCGCCTCGACAAGCCTGCTCGCGATAGTCTGTCGCCTCCGCGAGAGCCGGACGCGCTCCTCCAGGTCTGCCCTGCCGTTCTGCGCCGCCGGGGCGGCCTGCTCCTGCTTCTGACCGTCGCCGTCGGGACGCTGCTTGGGAGCCTCCTTGGCGGGAGCTTCCTGTTGGCCCCCTCCGCTGCTCTGCTGGCGGATCAGGCGCTCCACGTCGTCCTTTGTTATGCGCCCGCCGGAGCCCGAGCCGGAGACCTCCGCGAGGTTGATGTCGTACTCCTGGGCGAGCTTCTTTACCGACGGCGAGGCCCGGTAGCCGCCATCCTCCCGATGGCCGTTCGTCTGGTCGGCGGGGTCGGGATGTTCCTCTGTCTCGGGCTCGGGGGGCACTTCATCCTGCGCCTGCTCGGCCCGTTCCGCTTCGGCTTGGGGTCCCGCATCCTCTTGCGGGGCAGCGCCGTCGCCTTCACCGATAGAGCCTATGACCTCGCCAACGCCAACCTCTTCACCCTCGCCCTTGGCGATGCTTTCGAGGACGCCGTCCTGCTCGGCTTCGACTTCGAAGTTGACCTTGTCGGTCTCGAGCTCGACGAGCGGCTCGCCGGCCTTTACCTGATCCCCCTCAGCCTTGAGCCACTGACCGACTGTCGCCTCGCTGACCGATTCCCCAAGCTCGGGGACATATATCTCAGGCACGCTCTACCTCTTCCTCTCGCTGATCTTCCGAACCTCCGGCGTCCTCAATCGGCCGCACTGGGCGCCTTTTCCTGGATGTCCCCGGGCGCGCTCTCCTTCTCCCTGTCGTCGTCCGCGCCCGTGAAAGCATCCCGAACTATTCGGGCGTGCTCGTTCTTGTGGAACGCCGCCGAGCCTTGCGCCGGGCTGGGGCGGGCTGGCTTGCCGACGTAGCGGATGGGCAGCTCCCCGTCGACCAACTCCTGCAAGCGTGGCTCCATGAACGTCCACGCCCCCATGTTCTTCGGTTCCTCCTGGAGCCACACGATCTCCTGGAGGTTCGGGTAGCCAGCGATGACGGCCTTCACGTCCTCCTCAGGGAACGGGTAGAGCAACTCGACGCGCGCGACCGCAGTGATCTCGTCCTGCTCCCGCGCCTCGCTAGCGGCAAGCTCAGTGTAGATCTTCCCGGTGCACAGCACGAGGCGCTCGACCGAGTCAGCGTCCTGCCTCATCTCATCGTCGTCCAGCACTGGGCTGAACTTGCCCTCCGTAAGGTCTTCAAGTTTGGAGGCCGCCAGGGGGTGCCTCAAGAGGCTCTTCGGCGTCATGACGATCAGCGGTCGCTGTTGATCCTGAAGGGCGGCCTGGGCGCGCACCAGGTGGAAGTACTGGGCCGCCGTCGTGCAGTAAGCGACCCGGATATTGTCGTGCGCCGCGAGTTGCAAGAAGCGCTCCAGCCGCGCGCTGGAATGCTCGGGTCCCTGACCCTCGTAGCCGTGCGGCAAGAGCAGGACGAGCCCGGAGGTCTGACCCCACTTTTGCTGAGCGGAGACGATGAACTGGTCGATGATCGGCTGTGCGACGTTGGCGAAGTCCCCGAACTGAGCCTCCCACAACACCAGCGCCTCCGGGGCGTTGAGCGTGTAACCGTACTCGAACCCCATGGGGCCCACCTCCGAGAGCGGGCTGTTGTGGACGCCGAAGGAGACCTTCGCCTGCGGGATGTTCTGTAAAGGCACGTAGGCCTCGCCCGTCTCCGCGTCGTGCAAGACCGCGTGGCGGTGCGAGAAGGTGCCCCGCCCGGTGTCCTGACCGGTAATGCGTATCGGGACGCCGTCCTCCAGAAGCGAGGCGAAGGCCAGAGCCTCGGCATGCCCCCAGTCGATGTCGTCGAGCTCGCTCCGGCTCTTCTGCATGATCCGCTCGAGCTTGCGGTTAGGGGTGAAGCCTTCGGGGCGCTCGAGCAGGGCCTCGTTGAGCGCGGTCAACCTCTCGGCGGAGACGGCCGTATCCGGGACATCGACGAGCGGCGTGTAGGGCTCGTCGGTGATCAGGTCCTCGTCGGCCACCTCGTCGGGGTTCTTGTGCGCCTCCTCCATCCCGCCGTAGGTCTCGTCCACCATCTCCTGGGCCTCACCCTCTGAGATGACGCCGCGCCGCTCAAGCTCCTCAGCCCAGATCTCACGCACGGTCGGGTGAGAGGGAATGATCTCGTACATCTTCGGCTGGGTGTAGGTCGGCT
>JADDPM010000253.1 GCA_016781885.1 Rubrobacter sp. | reverse complement strand
CCGGAAGATTGCGTGTCCCAATGCTGGTCGGAGAAGGGCGGCTCGTCGAGGAAGCCCCGCGGGAGGATCGGGCGCTCCCTCGGGTCCAAGAGCACATCAAACCTCACGTTAACGTAGTGGGTCGTTACGCCCGCTCGGGCCTTGCCCTCGTCCCAGTGCAGGTCTGCGTACCAGTCGGAGTCCGCCACCCCCGAGGCGAAGATGCCCCTGGGTTCCTCGCCCTGACGGATCAGGAACAGGCGGTCGCCCTCCCTTATCCGCGTCGAGTTCGCGCAGCTCCAGCGGCGCACCGTCGCCCCTTCCCCCTCGAGCTCTCGGACGTGGTCGTCTATGTCCTCCCAGTCCCAACGCCGCGGGTTCCAAGCGAGCAGGTACGTGGCCAATGTTATCGCCTCCTCGGCATGCGCAGACCTGGGAGCTCGTCAATCTGGGCGTCGGGGTTCACCCGCCGAAGAGCCTGCGCCACCATGACCGGGGCCCTTTGGCCCCTTGCGCTCTCCGTTTCTCCGCCTTCTCTCTTCGAGCCGCTTCTCGTTTCTCCTCCTTGAGGCGCTTTTTCTCCTCCCGCCGCTTCCTCTCGAGGCGCATCTGTTCTTCGCGCCCCTGCTCTCGCTTCACCTCTCTCACCGCCTCACTGTGAGAGCGCAGCCGCCGCGGTCGCCGACCGATACCCATCTTTTTCATAACCCTGATGTCCATCGCCGAATAGATGGGCTGGCCTCCATGGTGTCTTCTGCGCAGGACTCCTAACTGGCCCGTGTTTCCGAGCGTCCGCAGATACGACTCGCTCACGCCGAGTTCCAGCGCGGCCTGGGCAACATTGAAGGTGCGTTCCGTATCGGTCCGCCCGCCGTTCCCGGCTTTCCTGCCCGGATCGCCTCGTCGCGGACCGGGGCGCTGGTCCGATGGATACTTTGGTGATGGGAAGCCCAACACTTCGCTGAACTCGGGAGCCTTTTCGGCCACCTGCTTTGCCGTGTAGCCCCTCACTCCCTGGCCCTCCGTGTCGTGCGACAGCCAGCGCCTCCGGCTTCCCAGGGGAGGGCTCCGATCGGTGTAGATCAGGTAGCCACCGTCCTCCCACTCGTAGAGCCTGCGGGTCTCGTAACCGAGTGCGTGGGTCGCCACCAGCTCGCCGACGAATCGAACCATGCGCGACGAGTCGTGCCCGTCTTTGTCCACTGAGCTCTGTACGACCTCAACCTGCTTCATCGGTAACTCCTCTCGGAACTGCCGTGAGCGCATAGTCGTCATCAGCCACCGAACAACCTCCTTCCTCCACCAGCGTCCCGCTGAGAGCTACTCTCCCTGGTTCGGCAGCATTCGGGGGCTGAACAGCATCGTGTACCCGCAATTGCCGCACATCACGGGCACTACCGCCGAGCCCTCAACCGGAGCGCCCTCCTCCGTTTCGGGGTCGGGGGTCGAGATGAGCACGTGCTCCGGCCCACCGAGAATTGCCCTTTGGAGCAAACCGGACACCCACCCAGACCCTTGGATACCAGAAACGCCAGTATCCGGTCGCTCCTCTGCTGCTCCGCGTCGGACGCCATGCTCCTCCTTCGGCAGTTCACCCACATGTTACAGGCTGGGGATGTTCTGGTCGCGCAAGCTCGAAACGTCAGACGGTAGCTGTCCCCAAAGGGTAGACGCGAGGTAGACCCTTGAAGCGCTTCTCGCAGACGGTCAATCCCCGTCGGTAGGTGATGGTAGAGTGTGCCAGGTGGAGGAAAGAGACGGCCTTTTACAGAAGATGCGGCTTGGTGCCGAGCGGGCGAGCCAGATGTACTATCGTCTCCTCGTCGTCGTAAGCGATGACGAGGAGAGCAGTAGACAACATATAGGAGAGGGTCTAGGCCTACGACGCATCAATGTTGGCGAGAAGCTCGCTGAAGAACTGCTGGAATTTCCCGCCAGCAGGAGGCCTTTGAAGGTAGCAAGTCTCTTGGAGGACCTTCTCGACGATGCCGGGGGCGACGGGGTGCTCTTGGACCACATCGAGATACTCTTCGCCGAATCTTTGAAGGTGGAGCCTCTGACGCTGCTCAGGAGCGTCTCCCGGCGGCGTCTG
>JADDPM010000112.1:4247-6851 GCA_016781885.1 Rubrobacter sp. | reverse complement strand
CGGGCCATCTTCTCCTCGTCCTCTATGATCAGTATCCGCGTCATCTCCGCTCCGAATACTATTACACCCGCCCTCAGGGCGGCCATCTCCGCGTGGGTTCCTATGAAAACTCATAACTCCTCCCTAGCTCCTTCTTAGACTCGTGTCCTAAGCTTCCGAGTCAGACGGATCGGTAAGGGGGCGTGATGCGAGCACGGAGAACGAGCAGCAGGCCGGAGGGAGAATCCTTCTTCGGCTTCCATAAGGAGACCGTATGACCTACGGTACCGACTACCCCGCCGCGAAATCGGTCTCGCAGAACCCGCCGGTAAGACCCGCACGCGATTGGGTTACCTGGCTCATCGTGCTGGCGAACGCTATCTACGCCGCCGTAATGACGACCCAGTCACTCGCCGGGACCGGTAGGGCAACGGGTAACACCGCCGTGATCGGAGCAATTCTGCTCGTCTTCGTTCTGCTACCGTCGAACCTGCTGCGCATTAAGTGGGCCCGCAGAAGACCGATTCAAGCCCTCGCCAGGCTGCGCAAGCCGCTGGGGATCAGCGCAGGCATCTGGTTCGTCGCGCACACCATTGTCGGAATCGTGGAGTACTTCGACCTCTCGGAGTCGCTACTGAGGCAACTTCTCATCGGGGACATAGCGATCGGTCTGGTCGCAACGCTGGTGTTCATAGCACTCCTCGCCACGTCCAACGACGCTTCGGTGCGTCTCCTGGGCAGCAACTGGAAACGGCTGCACCGCCTGGTCTGGTTTGCCGTACCGCTGGCGCTGACCCATGCCGCTCTGTCGAGCGCGCGCCTCCATCACCTCGAACCGCCGGGCGTGTTGCTCTTCGGCACGACCATAGCATTCGCCACCTTCGAGTGGCTCGCCCTCGGGCGCCGAAGACGTTCGTCTGCACGGGGAGACGCGTGGACGCACGCCGGTCTGGTCGTCGCGGGGTTGATAGTCGCGATCCTGATCTACGCAGTGTCCTACGCCACGAGCGGTCCCCGGGACCTCACGAGCTACAGGCCGCCAGGCCCTCCCCCGAGTGGTGGTTGAGAGGGGAGGATGATGAGTCCCGACGAGATGCGTCGAACCTCGCGACGAGGTTCGGAAGCCGCGAAGCCCTGTTGGCACGGACGGAGCCCTTCCGCGCCGCGTTGTACCCGTTGGTAACCGGCGGGCTTACCGCCCGTACCGACGACCAACGCGAAGGTCATCCTGCCGGCTTGGGAGCCGGCAGCACGGTGGTCACCCTATGGGCCGAGGGAGGAGCGCACACGAAGAGGCTCCCGCCCCCGGACCTCCTCGATCCCCACGTTCTCGACGCAAGGGCGTCGTGCATCCTTCCATGCTGCTTTCGTATACTCTTTGGACTATGTTATGCTCACGGCGACACTTTGATCTTTCACTATCTAAAGATGCCAGCTAAGACCGGGAGTCGAGTTTCGGTTCCCGGTCTTAGCTAAACTCTCGTGATGCGCCGCACGGGTTCCGATAGGCGCTCCGCCGATTCTCCCCGAGGCTTCTTCGGTTATCTCGGGCTCGCCTTGGTCCGCATGCGCTGGCTGGTGGTGCTCTTATGGGCGGCCATTGCGGTTTGGGTGTATGTGTATCTGCCGCCCTTAGATGAAGAGACGACGGGCAGGATCTCGGATCTCGTCCCGGAGGACGCCCCCGCCGCTCAAGCACGCGCCCAGGCGGAGAGCCAGCTCGAGGGGCCAATAGAGGCGCCCGTCATTCTGGTCTACTCAAACCCTGAAGGATTTAGCGCTTCGGACGCACAGCGGATCGAGGGTGGGCTAGAGTACCTGAACGGTTCAGAGGGGCCGTACCGGCTGAATCGGGCGGTCCCGCTCGTGGTGGGCGACCCGGCGAACCCGGCGCTCTATGCCGACGTGGTCGGGCAGGAAGCGCTACCGGTGCTGCTCTTCTTCGATCGGGCGGCGTACTCCTTCGAGATAGATGAGGGGGTCGAGCAGATCAGGGACGTTCTAGGCGACCAACCCGGCCCCTTGCGTGCCGAGGTCACGGGGGCGCAGCCGGTCCAGCAGGACAATACAGATGCTATCAAGCAGAACCTGTGGCTCGTCACGATCGCGACGGGCGCGGTGATCTTCTTGATAGTCGCGTTTGCGTACCGCTCGCCGTTCGCCCCGCTGGTCCCGCTTGTGAGCATCTCTTTGGCCATCTTCCTGACGCTGCGCATCCTGGCCTGGATAGCCTCCGAGCAGGGCACGGAGATCCCCTCCCAGGTCGAGCCCGTCATCGTGGTCCTCCTCTTTGGCGTAGGCACTGACTATGCTCTGTTCCTCCTGAGTCGGACCCGCCAGAGCCTGCGCGAGGGCGTGGGTCGCTTCGAGGCGGCCCGCCTGGGTGTGGAGAAGGTAGGGGGCGTTCTACTCTCGTCGGCGACGGTCCTGATCGCCGCCTTCGCCTTGCTCATCTTCGCAGAGCTAGGGATCTACAAGGCGCTCGGGCCGGGGCTCGCCATCGCGCTCACCCTGGTCTCCATCGTTACTTTGACGCTCGTGCCGGCACTCCTGGCTATCTTGGGCCGTGCGGCCTTCGGGGGGCTCGGCAGGGAACGTTTAGGCGCCGAGGACTCCCATCCTGGG
>JADDPM010000112.1:0-4189 GCA_016781885.1 Rubrobacter sp. | reverse complement strand
GCGCGACGGGGGCGTTCGGCTTGAGAGTCGGCTTCGATCAGGTCGAGAACCTGCCGGAAGACGCGCCCTCCGTGCCGGCCTACGAGGCCATGGAGAGGGGGTTTCCGCAAGGGGTTCTGGCGCCGGTGAACCTCCTCGTGCGCGGCGAAGACCTGAGGGGGAAGGAGGCGGAGATCCGGCGTTTGAGGAGTGAGCTCCTCGGCGCGGGCGGGTACGCGGCGGTGATCGGACCGCAAGAATCCCATCTCGTCCCCGGCGTAGACTTCGTCTCCGCCGACGGTTCGGCGGCCCGTTTCCTCCTTGTCTTCTACGGTCCTCCCTACTCGCCGGAGGCCCTCGACCAGATCAGTCGTCTTCAGGGGGAGCTACCCCAACTGCTAGAACTCGCCGGCTTCGAAGACGCCACCGCCACCGTTGGGGGCCAGACCGCCCTCGCCGCCGCCGCCCGCGACACCTCCGCTGAGGATCTGCGCGACCTCGCACCCCTCGTCTTTGGCGTCTCCTATCTCGTGCTCGCCTTGCTCTTGCGCACGCCCATCGCGCCCCTCTACCTGCTGCTCTCCACCGCCCTCTCCTTCGCCGCAGCTATCGGTGTTTCGACGTTGCTCTTCCAAAACGTCCTCGGGCACGGCGGCGTCGTCTACTACGTGCCCTTCGTCCTCTTCTTGCTCCTCGTCGCTCTGGGCAGCGATTACAACATCTTCATCATGGCCGCCATCCGGGAAGAGGCGAAAGAGAAACCCCTCTCCGAAGCCGTGCCTCTCGCCTTGAGGCGCACCGGCCCCACCATCAACGCCGCGGGGCTCGCGCTCGCCGCCTCCTTCGCCCTGCTTACCCTCATCCCCTTACAGGACTTCTTCCAGGTCGGCTTCGCCGTGGCCCTGGGCATCCTCCTCGACGCCTTCGTCATACGGACGCTGCTCGTCCCCGCCCTCGTGCTCCTCGTCGGCAAGGTCGGTTTCTGGCCCGCGAAGGTGCGCCTTTAAGTTCCGTCAGGTAGACGGACGCGAGCGCTTTATCCTGAGGTTCTCACAGCCAGGAGAGGGCCGGCTTTGAACTACGTCGGCACAACGCCAGCCCTCGCGTTTGCGACGTTCGGCGTGCGGCAGTCAAAGAAGTCGTGCGGGACCGTCAGGCCCCGGCGAAGGTTCGGGCCAGCGCCTCGTACCCCTCGTCAGTCGGGTGAACGTCCCACGGGTAGCGGTCATGGTGAGTGTACTCACCTTCCTGGCCCCGGAATGCTTCGTCCGCGGCGGCGACAGAGACAGCGTTATCCTCTGCCACCCTCCGGATCTCTGCGTTCAGCCTGCTGGTCCATTCGTCGGTGAAGCTTCCGGGAACCGGGTTGTAGAGGGCGAGCACGGCGACCCGGGGCGAGGGGTCGGAGGCGTCCTTGAGAGTTTCGAGGACGTAATCGAGGTTCCAGGCGTACCGGGCGAGGGCTTCTTCGCGCTCGGCGTCGGTGCCGTTGGCGACGGAGAGGAGGTCGTTGCCGCCCAAAGAGAGGGTGACGGCCGCGCCGGGGTGCTCTGCGAGCGCCTTCTCAGCCCGGGCGAGTTGGGAATTAGGACCGTTTACGAAGCTCTCGCTGGTCTCGCCCGCCACGCCGAGCTGGATCAACTGCACCTCGCGTCCCGTCTCCCTTTCGAGCAGGTCGCGGTAGAGGGGGGCGTAGCCGTGCTCACGGGGATCGGAGGCACCGACGCCGACGGCCAAAGAGTCTCCTAAAGAGACGTAGGCGGCGGGCGGTTCTCCTGAGCAGGAGGAGGCCAGGGCGAGGAGCAGGACGGAGGCAGCGAGGACTGCATGCCGGATCATATCAGACAAGCCGAAAAAGCGGCCTTGCAGGATGCGCCAAGGCCTACCGGTACAGAAGAAGTTGGAGGTGACGTGGTCATGCTCTCTGTGCGGTAGTGGTGCTTCTCGGGCGCAATCCGCCTGGCAGTACCCGTATTACTCGGCAAACCTGTGTGATGAGACGTCAAGCGCACCTTCCCCTTCGATATAGTACCGTACCATTTTGTCGTCTTCGCCTGGAACGCTGTGCGGCGTTTCGCCTGCTAGAGCCGCTCTTGGAGCACATCCGAGAGAACCTCCGGGCTGTTGGTCATAATAACGTCGGCGTCGAGGTTGAGGAGGCGTCGCATCTCTTCCGAGTCGTCTATGGTCCATACGTCGACCCGTACGCCTCGGTTGTGGGCCGCCTCTACAAAGCGCGGCGTGACCACCTCCCGCCCCCCGTACTCGACCGGGACCTGCAGGGCATCGTAGGAGGGACGCAACAGCCCCTCCAGGCGCAGCCAGCTCAGGAGGTAGAAGTTCTCGACCTCACGTCGCGAGGCTCCCGTCGAGATCCCACCTCCAGACAACTCTCGGAAGCGGTCCAGGACGCCCGGGATCTCGGAGACGACGAGAACGCGGCCCTCGGCGTCCGCGTCAGCGATGGTCTTGAGGAGGGACTCTTCAACGCCAGGTCGGGCTTCCTTGACGTCGATGTTTACCCGGAGGGTAGGGAACTCGCGCAAGACCTCCCCGAGCTCCGGCACCTGCAGTCCCCGGCCCCGGTAAGGATAGGCGACGCCCCCGTCCGGGGTGAAGCGGTAGCCGGCATCAAGGCTTTGCACCTCACGCAGAGTCATATCGAGGACGGCACCGGATCCCTCCGTAGTACGGTCTACAGTGTCGTCGTGGATGACGACGATGTTCCCGTCCGAGGTCATGTGAACGTCGAGCTCCAGACCCCCGGCTCCATCCGCGGCGGCCAGGCGGAAGGCCTCTAGAGTGTTCTCCGGCGCTCTAAGGGACGCCCCCCGGTGAGCGAAATTCACCGGCCAGTCCTCGTCCGGACTTCGCATCCCCCCCTTATAGAAGGTGACCGCCGCGAGGACCCCGACGAGACCAATCACGGTAGCCGCGAGAATCCACTTCCTGGAGCCTCTGCTCTTCGAGTGTCCTGCCTCGACACTTCCGTTCATGGATCTTGTTTCTTCAAAGGGTTGTCCAACGGTCTTGCGCCTCCTGACTAAAAGTAAAGGCGATGCCGATCTTCGGCATCACCGAGAGCAATGAGCCTGTCCTCTGCCACTCCTGCTGCTCGCACGGAAGGGTGCCTTACGCCGCAGGCTACAGTACAAGGTCGAAGTTCGCCTCTGTCTGGCGGGTCTCCGGGTCGTGCTGCGTCACCAACTTCCCGTAACTCGGCTCCGTCACCCGGACGTGGGGCTGTCTGTTCTCATAGAGTCCGGGGAAGTTGCTCTCGAACCGATGCTCGCCCCCTTCTCCGGCAAGCACCGTTGCCCTGCGCGCGTCATCGTGGTTGCCCCGGCGTCCGCGAGCCAGAACTCGATCCGGGCTCCGGGGAGCAACTGGTAGGTGCCGGTAGAGAGTACGTTGCCCGAGGTAACGTAGCCTCCTGTATCTACGCTGGTGCGCAAGGGGGCATCGGGAATCCAGCCTCGGGGCCGTCACCACAACCAACCGCAAACAGCGCCAGGAGCGCCAGGGATAGATATCCGGCCACGGATGCTACTTTTATAGGCCTTCTCCTTTACTTCACGGTCGGTTGCTGCTCGTTCTCGGCTCCTGCATTACAGCATACCTCTTGTTATCTTGTCTTCCTCGAAAAGTTTCGAGCACAATGCTATGAAACGGCTTAGAGCTTGCGCCAATAGGGGAGTAGTATATGTATCAACGGGTGATACGAAAGCAGTTTGATCACCCGGAGAGCTGCTAGTCATCGGATAGCACTTCCCTATTGGCGCGGCCTCTTAGACAAGACCATGAATTTTCATAGCAAAGGCCCTAGCGCATCTCCAAACGAGATGGTAGGCGAGAGATTGTCCTATGCTCCATGAGAGAATTGATCTTCGTGCGTCCGCTCTCGGACGCCGAGGGCGAGGCCCTGAAGGTGAAGAGCCTGCGCTCGAAGGATGCCTTCGTGCCGCACCGTGGCCCAGATCCTGCTGACGAGCTCCGATAGCGAAATCACCTATCAGGTCGCCCGAACCTTCGGCTGCCCACCCTATGAGCACCTGTCCCTCGCCGAGAATGCCACCCGATCATACACTAGGGCACCTCAGAGAACTCCCACGTCAGGTTCTTCGACAAGCGTAACGGGAGGAACGTGCGCTGTGAGATCACCTTAGCTTGTCTTTTAACTGGGAGAAGGCAACGGAGAATCGCTGCCTTG
>JADDPM010000252.1 GCA_016781885.1 Rubrobacter sp. | reverse complement strand
AAATATGAAAAGTAGCGAGCCTATCCGCGCAAGCTCTTATATGCTGACTGCTACGACGCTGAAGGTAGGCTTGCTGGTAGCTCCCGCGGGTTGGCACTTTGGATGGCCCCTTCAGGACTCCACAGCGAAACCTCAGCGAAAGCACAGCTGCAGCTTGCCTCACAACTCATAGGCGATGATACGGAGACTATAGATAAGCTAACTTCCTTTGCAAGGAAGGCGCTAGCTGCGATCGACCAAGAACTACAGGGCTCGCCAGGGCCTTTTGAGAATTCTCTAGTCGAAGAGTATGAGCAAGCTTGTAAGCGGGCGTTTGAGCAGTACAAGCAGAGACGTATCGAGGAACTCAAGAATAAAGAAGCACATTAAAGACTATCGGGTTTTATCCCCTCACGGACCGAAGAAGAACTGATGCAGCCAAGAGTAGCGCTCTGAGAGCTCCGGGCTAATTAGCATAATCGACACCTCTCTCCTTCTTTGGTTCTTTGTTGCGCCAGGAGAGCTACGCGCCTACGTGAACCTCGACCGTAGAGCGGGCCACGGGGCGGACGCCCAGTATTTCGAGCGCGGCGCGGGCGGCGGTCTGCTCGCTCTCCTTGATAGAGTTGCCCTCGCCGGAGGCTACCTCCCTGCCGTCGACGGAGACAGCACTGGTGAAGCTCGGGCGGTGGGGCGGTCCGTGCTTGGCCTGGACACGGTAAGTCGGGCGCAGGCCTTCGGCCTGCAAGGTCTCCTGTAGAAGCGTCTTCCAGTCCCGAAGCTCGTCGGTATCCACCTCGGAGGGGTTGAAGATCTCATCTATCGTCCTGAAGACGAGCTCTTTGTCTATGAGATACGCCGCCCCGATGATCGCCTCGACCGTGTCCGCGATGACCGAGTCGTTTATCACCGAGCTCTCGATGTTCTCCTCGATCGCCTCACCGCGCCCGACGGTCGCAAGAAAAGACTTCCTCACCAGATGCGCCCGGATGCGCGTGAGGTCTCCCTCCAGGAACTCCGGGTAGCCGTGGAAGACCAACTCCGCCACTCGGCTATTGAGGACCGAGTCGCCCAAAAACTCCAGGCGCCCGTTCGAGTCGTAGGGATCCGCGACGCTCGGATGTGTGAGCGCGCGTTGCCTCAAAGGCTCCGGGAGTATGTTTATGAGGTCTCTTATGGACATCTTCGTTCCAAGCTATTCTACACCAGCGAAGGCCACGACTATGTTGTGGCCACCGAAGCCCATCGAGTTCGAGAGGGCGGCCTTCAGGTCAGGCACGTCTCTGGCCTCCTTGACGTAGTCCAGGGGCTCGCAATCCTCCGCCAGCTCCTCCAGGTTGATCGTCGGCGGCAGCACCTTGCGGTTGAGGGCGAGGGCACACATGATCCCCTCCATCGCCCCGACCGCCCCGAAGGAGTGCCCCGTCATCGACTTCGTCCCCGAGACCGCCGCGTGCGGCAAAAGGCGAGAGATTGCCTTGGTCTCCGGTCCGTCTCCGGTCGGCGTCGAGGTAGCGTGCGCGTTGACGTGCCCGATGTCATCTGTTGAGAGCCCGCCGTCTTCGAGCGCCAGCCGCATCGCCCGCTCGACCCCGCGACCCTCGATGTCCGGGGCGGTGACGTGGTAGGCATCCGTGGAGCGACCATAACCGGCGACCCTGGCTATGGGCTCGGCCCCGCGCCGCTCGGCGTGCTCCGGGCTCTCGAGGATCAGCGCCCCCGCGCCCTCGCTCATCACGAACCCGTCCCGGCCCGCGTCGAACGGACGGCTGGCACGCTTCGGC
>JADDPM010000251.1 GCA_016781885.1 Rubrobacter sp. | reverse complement strand
ACGCCCGACGATTCGTTCGACCTCAGCGGAGACGTGACTAGTTTCGCGAAACTGGGGCTTTCATCGTCATGAAGGTTCTTATAGCAAGCAATCTGGTGAAGTACCACGGGGGAGACCTGAAGATCCTCTCCGGCGCCAACCTCTTTGTCGAGGCGGGCGAGAAGATCGGGCTGGTCGGCCGCAACGGGGCCGGCAAAACCACGCTCTTGAACGTCCTCTCGGGCGTCTCGGAGTTAGACGAGGGCTCGGTGGAGCTGGTCAGCGGGGCGAGGATCGGGATGACCTCCCAGAGCCTGTACGTCGGGTCGGAACGCTCCGTGGAAGAAGAGATGCTCTCGGCGTTCGAGGACTTGATCCGGCGCGAGAAGGAGCTTAAAACACTCGAAGACGAGCTCTCCGGCAGCCCCTCGCCCTCCCTGCTGGAGCGCTACGGACGCATGCAGGCCGAGTTCGACCGGGACGGCGGCTACTCCTACCGGGCGCGTGCCGCCTCCGCCCTCTCCTCTTTGGGCTTCGATCCCGAGGACTGGAAGAGGCCCGTGAGCTCCTTCTCTGGCGGAGAGCAGAGCCGCATCGCCCTGGCCCGTCTCCTCCTCTCCGAGCCGGACCTCGTCCTACTCGACGAGCCGACGAATCACCTTGACCTGCGCGGCATCGAGTGGTTGGAGAACTTCGTCAAGAACGCAAAGAGCGCCGTCCTAGTCGTCTCCCACGACCGCTACTTCCTCGACGCCATCGCCGGGTCCATCGTGGAGCTCGACGACGGCAAGCTCACCCGTTACCCCGGCAACTATACGAAATATGTCTCCGAGAAAAAGGCCCGCGACGAGCAGCTCGCCCGCAGGGCGAAGGCGAACCACGAGCGCCGCGAGCAGCTGGAGCGGTTTATCGAGAAGAACCGGGCGAAAGCCACGAAGGCGAAGCAGGCAAAGAGCAAGCAGAAGCTACTCGACCGAATGGAGAAGGTCGAAGGGCCGGGGAACGGCAAGAAGAGCATGAAGCTCGACCTCTCCGGGGAGACCTCGCGCGCCGGACGGGTCGTGCTGGAGATGGAGGGCGTGTACTACGGCTACGAGGATGGGGAGACGCTCCTGAACGACGTAGAGCTCGTCGTCGAGCGCGGGGAGAGGGTGGCGCTCCTCGGCCCCAACGGGGCGGGCAAGAGCACCATCATGAGGCTCGCGACCGGGGAGCTAGAGCCGCGCGACGGGATTGTCCGTCTCGGAAACAACGTCGTGCCTGCCTACCAGGACCAGCAACTCGACCGCCTGGACCCGAACAAGACCGTGCTCGAAGAGGCTATGACCGCCACTGGGCTCGACGCGCCCGAGACGCGGGAGCTGCTCGGCGCGTTCCTCTTCTCCGGTGAAGACGTCTTCAAAAAAGTCTCGGCGCTCTCGGGCGGCGAGAAGAACAGGCTCTCCCTGGCGGAGATCGTGGTGAGCGGCGCGAACCTGCTCATCCTGGACGAGCCGACCAACAACCTCGACATCCCCGCGCGCGAGGCCCTCGAAGACGCCCTCGCAAGCTACCGGGGCACGCTCTTCTTCATCTCCCACGACCGTTACTTCCTTCGCAAGCTCGCCACCCGCGTGGTGGAGCTGGAGAAGGGCAGGCTCAACAACTACCTCGGCGGCTACGACTACTACCGCGCCCACCGTCGCCTGGACGTAAAAGAGGGCGGCGGAGGCCGTCGCGCGCCCCGCCGCAGGGTCAGGCCGGGGCTGGACAAGAGGCAGAGCATCGTCGCGACGCGGCTCGTCGCCATGGAGGGCGAGATCGACGCGACCGAGCGCCGCATCTCCCGCCTCGAAAAAGAACTCGCCACCTCCGAACTCTACGCCGACGGCAAACGCTCCCGCGAGGTCGTCACCGAGCACCGCCAGCTAAAGAGCACCCTCGAAAGACTCTACGAAGACTGGAGCGGTCTCATAGAAGAGGCCGAAGAGGTGGATCTCTAGAACCCCGGGCAAAAGCTCTCGAACGAAGAGAACGAGAATCGGGGTGATACCCCAAAGAGTCGGG
>JADDPM010000111.1 GCA_016781885.1 Rubrobacter sp. | reverse complement strand
TCCGGCATCGCGACGCCGTCCTTGACGATGACGCCCTTCGCCAGGTACTCCAGGTTGACCTGGTGGACGATGCCGGTCGCGGGCGGAACGACGGAGAAGTTATCGAAGGCCTGCTGGCCCCACTTCAGGAACTCGTAACGCTCATGATTGCGCTCGAACTCGCGCTGGGCATTGAACTGAAGCGCGGCAGCCGAGCCGAACGCATCAACCTGCACCGAGTGATCGATCACGAGGTCGGTCGGGACGAGGGGGTTAATCTTCTTCGGGTCCCCGCCGACCGCCTGCATCGCGCTCCGCATCGCCGCGAGGTCCACTATCGCCGGTACGCCCGTGAAGTCCTGCATAACGACCCGCGCCGGCAGGTAGGGTAGCTCCCCGCCGATCGACTCCGGCCAGTTCGCCAGTGCCTCGACATCCTCCCGCGCGACGAATTTCCCGCCCGCGTTCCGCAACAGTGACTCAAGCATCACCCGGATCGAGAACGGCAGCGAGAATACGTCCCCCCCCACCTGCTCGTCCAGTGTTTTGAGGCTGTAGTACGTTACCTCGCCGGAGCCGGTCTCCAGGCTTCTTTGGGTGCCAAAGGGGTCGTTACTCTGCATGCTCGCAACCTCTCTCTATTGCCTTCCCTCATGTAAGGTTATACCCCAAAATTGTATCCTTTAATATAGTAGCTAGCTCTCAACCTTCAGCTTTTTAGCCGATCAGAGAAGCAACATGTGTAACGATTTGCCAACCCGGCTCGATCGAGCATGCTCGGGAGAGGGTGAGCTCGGGCATTGCCCTCGCCATGTTCTCGAAGTCGCCGTCGTTGTGCAGCAGGATCAGGTCGTGCCCAATAGCGATGCGGGCGGCCAATAGTCGCTGGCGGAGCGTAGCATCGCCCCGGTCCTCGCCAGCTGAACGGTACCACTACTAAGGAGTGATACTGGTTTGGGGAGTTCCTGGGTTAGCATGCACGTTTCAAATCACAAAGGCGCCTGAGCTAAGGTCTAGCGTCCGGTTCACCGAGGTCGGCGCTCAGCAAATAGAATCGACTCGAAAGCTAGAGCCAGGAAAGCGTGATGCGAGAAGCTAATCGCCCCCAGAGGTGCTGACTGGTTGGAGGGCTAACCGAGCGTCATACTCTAGATAGTAGATGTTATTAGAGTAAGCTATTTTTGGGCATAACTCTTTCGATTCAGCCGGAGAGAAGAGGTAGACATGAGCACCATGCTTCTAATAATCGCAATTCTCGTAGTAGTAGCCGTGGTTGCCGCCGTTGCATTCATTTCGAGGTCACGCGGGCAAAGCAACAACGCCCGTGAGGAGTTTGGACCCGAATTCGAACGTGTTGCCCAGGAGCGTGGGTCTGAGAAAGAAGCGGAGCGAGAACTCAGGGCACGCCGCGAGAAGGTGGAAATTCAGATACGGCCCCTCACAGATGAGGGCCGGCGACGTTACAAAGAGGAGTGGGAAATGGTCGAACGAACGTTCGTGGACAACCCCGTCTTAGCACTTGATCAGGCGAACCGAGTGGTGACCGATATCCTGACCGAACGGAACTTCCCCACGGAAAGCCGCCAGAAAACGGCCGAAGCAGTTGGTGTTGTACATTCGAAAGTGGTAGAGGACTTCCGGGATGCGCAACGCATCCACGCAGATACCGCCCACCTGGGAGAAGAGGGGAGCATAGAAGACGAAAGTATCGAAGAGATGCGGCGGGGCATTCAAAAGTACCGCTCGGTGTACGAGCGTTTGGTATAGGAACAGACCTTTACTTTGAGGAGGGAAAGTGACTGACACCCTTTTCAGCGGCGTTGGCACCTTCTTTGTGGGCGCTGGCGCTCTCCTCGTCGGCGTTGTGACGCTCGTCGTTGCCGTCCTCGTCTTGCGCAACGCGCGCAGGGCTGCACAGTTGGCGGAGGACCGCATGGAGTACCTGAGGGATGAGCGCGACCGCTTAGCGTTTCTACGCGAAGAACACCGAACCCTAGACGAAGAGCTGAAGCAGGAACGCAAAGAACGCTTAGAGGCACAGCGAAGGGCCGAGAGCGCCGAACGGGAGCGCCCGGCTAAGGTGGAACGGGAACTCAAGTTGCTGAACGAGGAGATGGAACAGGTGCGCGAGCAGCGCCTGAAAGCCGAGCGGCAGGCCGAGGAACTGGGCCAAGAGATCGTGCGGCTGCGGCAGGAGCACAGGCGGCTGATGGAACAACTCGAGCAAGAGCGAGCAGAGCACCTGGAGACCCAGAATCGAGTTCGACAGGAACGGAGTGAGAAGGAGAAGCAAATACAGGCACGCCAATACGCCGAGCGTAAGGTTGCCCACCTCGAGCGGGAGGTCAAGGAGCTTCAAGAGGCGCAGCTAGAGAGTCCGCCGCTTGATCGGGAAAGAATCCTGCAGGACCTACGGGACGCTTCCAAGACCGTGTGGGAAAAGCTGGCCCCGCCGAAGTAGGGATCGAAAACGAGGTCACCTTCCTACATAGTAAGAGCGATACGGGTCAGGTTAACGAGGCTTTGTGTAAGTGCTGGCGCACAACATCTGCGGACTCGTGCAGGCTACTCGCGAGCTGGGAATAGAACTGGCTTTTCCTGGTGATTCAGAGTTATAGGCGCGAAAACCATATGTGTCCTGGGATGTTCTATCGTCGCCTAATCCACTCCCAATCTTGAGGGACGAACTCGGAGTTCACCTCTAAGAAATTCGACCGGGCAACTTGCTCCAGTCGGGATAGACATCCTTCAACCGGATCTAACCCCCGATCAATCTCATCACCCCGGAAATACTGCGCCTGTGCCTTATCGAAGGCGGCTTCTATCAAGTCCTGGGTGTATTTTACCCATTTATGAGCAGCGTGGAGGTTGGCGTTTCTTTGGGCGCTGTGGTACGAGCGCAGGCTTTTACCCTCCTCCATCATCTCTCCGAGCAAGTCGTTTATGGCTCTGCGCTTTTGCCATTCCGCTAACTTTTCTTCCAGCTCTTCTTTTCGGTCCTCAACTTCCGTGAACTTTTTGTATACAGCTAATGCAGCTACATACAAAAAGAACACGAGAATTCCAACCAACAGTACCTGCCAAGAGGCGAACTGCAACAACACAACAAGGTCAGGCAACCCCACTAGAGCCAACGCTCCCGTCCAAAGGTCAACCCGTGCGTAGAACCGTAGTAAAAGCGACAGCGTACGCCCCGCCACGTCCCACCAGAAATATGCAAACCGAAGCACTCCGTCATTTCAGCGTCGTAGTTAAAGGGGCGTTCTGGGACCGGATCTTTGCAGAATCGCAGCCTGCACTTTTGTTCGCCCCTTTTGGGGTATTTTGGTGCAACGCCCATAGACATATTACATAGCTGGCTGATCCGGCAAGGTTTGCTCGGCTGGAGCTATACTTATCCTGTGGCGAAGCGCGGCTATACCAGGGACACTATCAGGGGCGGCGCGAGCGACTGGGACGTGTCACGGCCCTTCTCGAGCTACCTGCGGCTCCTCGCCCGCTTGCTCGTACATCCGATCCGGTTCTTCGAGTTGTTGCCGAAGGTGCCGGACCCTCGTGCTCCGGGGCTCTTCCTGGCGTTTTCGAGCGTTCTGGCGGGCCTCACATGGTTCCTCGCCGGAGGGCTCTACCCGGCACTGGCGGCGCTCCTGCTACCGTTGCCGCTCTCGCTCCTTCTCGCCGGGCTCTACCAACTCGCCGCATACGGGGGCCGGTACGGTTACGCCGTCACCTGGCGCACGCTCGCTTACCCGTTCGGGTATCTGTTGCCGCTTACGGTTGTGCCGGGGGTGCGGTGGTTCGTGGCGGTCTACGCAGGGGTCGTGTTGCTCGCGGTCGGGCTCGCGGTGGTCAAGGAGATCACCTTCGGGAGAGCCTTTCTCTCCTGTCTCGCCATCACCGGCCTCCTGCTCTTCGCCGTCTACCCGATCCTGCTCGACTGAGAAGAAGCTGATGGCGCCTACTCCTCCGGCGCCTCCTCCATCTCGCCGAAGTACTCGAGGGTTACGTGGTCGGTCTCTACGAAGCCCAGCGAGCGGTAGAAGTCGCGGGCGATCCGGTTCTCGCGGGTGGCGACGAGCTCTATGAGTGAGACGTTCTCGGCGGCGGCCACGCTGCGTATCTCCTGGACGAGGAGCTTGCCCGTTCCCCGGCGGCGAGCGCTCTCGGAGACGACGAGCATGGGGACCTCGATCACGGTATCCCCGTGGCCGAGGTCCGGTTTGATCCACAGACTAGCCGCCCCCACGATGCCGTCCTCACCCTCCGCCACCAGCACCCGCACCCGCCTCTCCTCCAGAAGCTCGCGCAGCCGCTCCCGGACGGCCTCCAACCGGGGCCTCCGGTCCCCTAGAGCGTCGGCAAGCTCACCCGCGAGGGCGTGGATAGCCTCGGCGTCCCCCACCTTCGCCTCGCGCACGGCCTCCACCGATGGTGGGGAACTGTTCTCCGGGCCGTTCATATGCGGATATTACCCGCTATAGTCGCCTCCGACTCCGGCATCATGGAGGCTATGCTAGCCTCGCCGGGGCGCGAAAGGGACGTATTCAGCGCTAGAATACCGGCTCCGAGACCGGAAGGAGAAGCATGGGCAGAAGGGCGGTGATCCTGGTTCTCGACGGCGTCGGGGCGGGTGGCGCCCCAGACGTGGCGCGCTTCGGCGACGAGGGCTCGAACACTCTGGGTAACACTGCCCGGCGGGTAGGCGGACTGAATCTCCCGAACCTGCGCGCTCTAGGACTCGGGAACGTTGTCGAGATAGAGGGCGTCCCGCCAGTCTCCGAGCCCAGAGCGCACTACGGCCTCATGCAGGAGAGGTCCGCTGCCAAAGCCACCCTCGCCGGCCACTGGGAGATGATGGGGATCGCGCTCGAAGCAGGACTGCCGACATACCCGGACGGGTTCCCGGATTCCTTCGTCTCGCGCTTCGAGGAGGAGACGGGGCGGAAGGTTATCGGCAACAGGCCCGCCTCGGGGACCCAGATCATCGAGGAGCTCGGGTCCGAGCAGGAGGAATCGGGAGCCTGGATCGTCTACACTTCGGCCGACTCGGTCTTCCAGGTCGCGGCCCATACCGGTGTGATCCCGCTGAAAGAGCTCTACGAAGCCTGCGAAAAAGCGCACGAGATGCTGATCGGTGATGGGCAGATCCTCGTCGAGCGGGTTATCGCCCGTCCCTACCACGGCGAGCCAGGCGCCTACGAGCGCGAGCACGAGAACCGCCACGACTACGGCATCACCCCGCCCCGCGAGACGTACCTGGACCGCATACGAAAGTCCGGCCACGAGGTCGTCGCGGTCGGCAAGATCCGAGACATCTTCGACGGCAAGGGCATCACCGAGCACCTTCCCGGTCAACCCGACGACGCCGCGAAAGTAGATGCCGTGCTCGAAGCCCAAGCACGGGTCGAGTCCGGCTTGATCTTTGCAAACCTGGTAGATTTCGACGCGAAGTACGGTCACCGCCGCGACCCTTACGGGATGGCCAAGAACCTCGAACGCTTCGACGCCCGTATACCGGAGCTACTACAGAGTCTTACCAGCGAGGATCTGCTCGTCATCACCGCCGACCACGGCAACGACCCTACCTACCCCGGCACTGACCACACGCGAGAGCGCGTCCCGCTCCTGGTCGTCGGAGGCGGAGAGCCCCGCTACTTCGGCATCCGCGACTCCTTCTCGGACGTGGGCGCGACGGTTGCAGCCTGGCTCGGGGTGGACAGAGACGGTCTTCCGGGAGAAGATGTCTTGCGATGAGCGTCGTGCTCACCGCGGGACATAGTAACCAGGATCAGGGCTTTCTCTCCGAAAACCTACCTGTAAAGTTACTCTTACTCGCTTTCGGACTCTTCACCACCTTCGGACTCCTCCTCACCGCCCATGGAATCCAAAGCATCGTGTACGCAGGTGGTTATCGCGTCGCGGAACGCTTCCCGGTCAAGGTTCGGGTGGATCTCCTGCATACTATCCACGAATGACTCTATTGACAGCTCCGTATCGCTCTTCCCTGGAATGGAATCCGACAACGTCCCTCCTCTGACTAGTACTGCTCCGGGAGCGATACTTACCCCTGCCGGCCCATCCTAAAAAACGAGGAGGCCGCAGCTCACTCCGGCTCCGAGAGTCCTTGCCGGAGTCCCAGATAGGGTTTCCTGCCCTGGCCCAAGGCTGTGCACACGGTAACTACAACGATTGGGACGACGTGAGGCTGTGTAACCTTCGGGAGCGCGGCGACTCTTATACTCCGATAACACGATGCTCGACCTCATTCTGGAGGTGCAAAACGGCTCGGCGTCCGGTTTCGCGCCCTGGTGGACGAAGGTACGCAAGAAGTGGTCTTCGAGATGATTGACGCAGCCCAAAAGTTGTCAGGATCGTAGATACCTGAGATCGAACATCACGCTCATCATCCTTTCAAAGCACGAAAAGCTCCGAGCTAACCTTTCATGTCATGCTCGGCAAAGGTGGTACCCGAGACGTGCGTTTCGGTCAGGTGATCGTAACGGTGAGTAACTTTAGATGTCGTTAGTAAGCTCGCTTCCAGGCAGCTTTAGATGTAACCGTGCCCCTTCTGCTTCGGTGCTCTCGACGGTAAGCTCGCCGCCCTGGGCAACGGCGAGATCGCGCGCGATCGTGAGCCCGAGTCCCGTGCCGCCGCCTTCCCGGGTCCTTGCGGCCTCGGCGCGGTAGAAGCGGTCGAAGATGCGTGGCAGGTGCTCGGGTGCTATCCCCGGACCGGTATCCGAGACGCTTGCCTGGACACGTTGGCCCTCCTGGCCGCCAGCGACGGTCACGCGCCCGCCCGGCGGGGTGTGCCGGAGGGCATTGTCCAGGAGCGCGGCCAGTATCTGGCGTGTACGCTCGGCGTCACCACGAGCCCCAAGCTCGCCGGGCACCCGTGCTTCGAGAAAGATCTCTCCGGCGTCGGCCCGGGCCCGG
>JADDPM010000250.1 GCA_016781885.1 Rubrobacter sp. | reverse complement strand
CGTCCCTTCCCCGCGATGGAGAGCATGACGTTCGACTTCGGGCGAGATCCCGACGCCAACGCCCTGTATCTGTTCACGCTCGGCGGCCTGCGCGTGCTGCACATGGGCGACATAGGGAACCCGGTCCCGCAGGAGCACCTCGACGCGATGCGCGGGAACGTCGACGTACTCTTTGCCCTCACGGGCGCCCACGCGACGATCGCCCTCGACGACCTCGACGCCGCCATTGACGCTATCGGCCCGCGGGTCGTCATCCCTATGCACTACTTTAGCTCGCGCGGAGTGCTCGACATAGAGCCGGTCGACACCTTCCTCGAACGCCATCCGACCGATTCAATAACGCGGGTCGGTGGGCCGGAACTCGAGCTGACGCCCGAGTCGCTGCCTACAGAGGCGCTGGACATATACGTGTTCGAGCAGTCGCGCTGAGCTAGTCGGGGGCAACGATTCCTTGGTCCTCGGGGCCATGTTGCACAAGGCAACACGACTCCGCCGCTAAGTCGTATCAATGGCGCGGGTCGGCCAGCACGCAGCCCAGGCATCCTCACTGACGTAACGAGAACGTCATCGTCGAATGTGTAACACCACTCTGACACCATCGGCAACGCAATTCGGGGGCTTCCGCGGTTCCCACGACTTCCCGGATCTCTCCGTCCACTTGCCCGAGCCGGTGGAGCCGCTCCCCTCGCCGCCCGGCGCCGCGTTCGACCTCCTGACCAGGAGCGCCGAGGCGGGCGCCACGATCGTCTGCATCGGCCCCTGGACCAACCTCGCGCTACTCGATGCCACCCGCCCGGCCTGCTCGCCCCCACCCGTGTGGTGGTTATGGGCGGCTACGTACGGCCGCCTAGGCCCGTGATCGGGTCGTGGATGCCAGAGATGAACCAGGCGCGCCACTGATACAATCCATGCCAGGCTGATGCAGAGCTCCTACAAAGAGATTGTCCTCGACCACTTCCGGAGGCCGCGCAACCGCGGCGAGATTGAGGGCGTGCACGTACAGGAGCACCTCAACAACCCCCTCTGCGGCGACGAGGTGACCGTCTACGCTGTCTTCGACGGGGACAAAGTGTTTGACGTGAAGTTCGGCGGACGGGGATGTTCCATTTCCCAGGCCTCGGCTTCGATGATGACCGAACGGCTTTTAGGCTAGAGCCCCGAAGAGGCAGAATGGGAGATCAAGAGCTTCAAAGCCATGATGGTCGGCGAGGAGGAGTTCCTGGAGATGGAAAACCTTGCGACGCTGAAGGGCGTGATCCAATACCCCTCTCGCATCAAGTGCGCGACGCTCGTCTGGACCGCTTTCCAGCTGGGGCTCGAGGGCGAAAAGTAGGCCAGTGATCTTCCGCTATCCGAGGAGGCTCCATGCTGATCGAAGGTAGCTGCCACTGCGGGGCCGTCCGGTTTCGTGTCAAGTCCCCGTCGCCGTACCCGTACTTATACTGCTACTGTAGCATCTGTCGTAAGACGGCCGGCGGTGGGGGGTATGCGATCAACCTGGGCGCGGATGCGAGTACCCTGGAGGTCGAGGGGGAGGAACACACCTCAGTGTACCGGGCAAGGATAGACGACGAGCACGACCCGAGCCCGGCTGAGTGGCACTCCTGCGGAGTGTGCGCGAGTGCGCTCTGGGTCTTTAGTCCCCGCTGGCCGGAGCTGGTCCATCCCTTCGCATCGGCCGTAGATACTCACCTTTCGAAGCCTCCGGAGAAGGTCCGCATGATGCTGAACTATGCGGCATCGTGGGTCGAGATCCCCTCGGAGGAAAACGAGCGCCACTTCCCCGAGTTCCCGGACGAGTCCCTCGCCGACTGGCACCGTCGGCACGGCCTGACGTAGCCGGGCTACCGGTCGAAAGAGCGGTCCAGCGAGAGGGTCCGCGAGTCCAGCAAGGCCGCTATTGCCTCGAACCCCAGCGTCCGCAACGTGGGAGATAGGCCGCGTGAGTGAATCTGTCGTTCATGCAATTGGTCTTGGATCCACCGGCTGAACCTGTCCCCCAAGGGGGTTGTAGAGGGTGTTCCATCGCTACCCGAGCTGGGTTCTGGGGTAGCGGAGACGGGC